>CACXSA010000072.1 GCA_902770195.1 uncultured Prevotellaceae bacterium | reverse complement strand
CAGACTCTCTACCTCGTCAACACCTACCAGGTTGAAGTCACCGTTGATAGTGTGCTTCAGAGCAGAAGCAGCCACAGCAAACTCAAGAGCCTCGCCCTGTGTCGGCTTGGTCAGCAGACCGTGAATCAGACCACCAGAGAAAGAGTCGCCACCACCCACGCGGTCGATGATAGGATTGATCTCATAGCGCTTTGACTGATAGAACTCCTTACCATCATAGATCAGAGCCTTCCAGCCGTTGAAGGTAGCAGAGAAGCTTTCACGGAGTGTAGAAACGACATACTTGAAGCCAAACTCCTCGCGCATCTGCTTGAAGATTCCCTCATAACCGGCAGCGTCGGTCTGACCACCCTCTACGTCAGCATCGGGCTTGAAACCGAGACACAGCTCAGCGTCTTCCTCGTTGCCAATACATACGTCAACATACTTCATCAGAGGACGCATGATGCTGATAGCCTTCTCGGAAGTCCACAGCTTCTTGCGGAAGTTCAGGTCAACAGAAACAGTCACACCATGACGCTTAGCAGCCTCACAAGCCAACTTGGTCAGCTCGGCAGCCTTGTCGCTGATAGCAGGAGTGATACCACTCCAGTGGAACCAGGCAGCACCTTCCATGATAGCATCGAAGTCGAAATCTTTGGGATCGGCCTCAGCAATAGAACTGTGAGCACGGTCGTAGATAACCTTTGAAGGACGCATAGAAGCACCCGTCTCAGCATAGTACAGACCAACACGGTCTCCACCACGAGCGATGAACTGGGTGTTTACACCATAGCGACGGAGTGCATTCACTGCAATCTGACCAATCTCATGCTTGGGCAGCTTTGATACGAATGAATGAAACGGTCGTTGCCCATGGGCGACAGGCGGAGCATAATCTCGCCTAAAGTAACAATTTTAGCCATTTGTTTTAGTATTACGTTAATTTAAAAAAAGTTTGAATTAGTGGGCACAAAGTTAACAAATAATTTGGAATGCACAAAATAAAAATGGATTTTCTTTGCATTTTCCCGACTAATTCGTACCTCTGACTAATGTCGTAGGTACTTTCGTTCGAAAACAAAAATCAAAAAACCAGTTTTTTATTTTGTGTTTTGCTCACTTATTCGTACCTTTGGACTAATGCCTTAGGTACTTCCGTTCGAAAACAAAAATCAAAAAACCAGTTTTTTATTTTGTGTTTTGCTCACTTATTCGTACCTTTGCAGGGAATATGGACACAGGAAAGATTAGAATCAAGGATATTGCCGAGCGTGCCGGTGTGAGTGTAGGCACTGTGGATCGTGTGATTCATGGTCGTCCCTCCGTATCACCCAAAGCGTTGGAAAAGGTCCAGAAAGCACTGGACGAGATGGATTACCGGCCCAACATGTATGCCTCCGCATTGGCCTATAACAAATCATATACGTTCTATAGCCTTATTCCCAAGCATGAAGGCGAGGCCTACTGGGAGGAAGTGGAAGAAGGCAGCTCGTTAGCCTGCGACCGCTATCGCGACTTCAGCATATCCAATAAGATATTATACTATAACCGCTTTTCGCCCGAATCATTTGGCAAACTGATGAACGAGGTATTGAAGAAGAATCCCGATGGAGTCATCATCGTGCCTTCAAGCCTGGAAGTCACCACCAAGTATGCAGACATCATGCACAAGCGCAATATCCCGTTTATCCTACTCGACTCTTTCATGCCCGACCTCAAGCCATTGTCCTTCTTCGGACAAGACTCTTTTGCCTCTGGTTATTTTGCTGCACGCATGCTGATGATGATTGCTCCAAGAGAGAAGGAAATCATGTTGATGAAGCAGATGAGAAACGGCAATGTGGCCTCAAAGCAACAGGAGAATCGCGAAACGGGATTCCGCCATTATATGCACGACCACTTCCCCAAGGTGACCATTCATGAGGTAAACCTGTCACTTGACGAGAAGCGCGAGAACTACGATGTGATACTGAGCAAGTTCTTTGATGCCCACCCGAATATTCACCACTGCATCACTTTCAACTCCAAAGCACACCTGGTTGGCGAGTATTTGTTACGCTCTAATCGCAGAAACATCCAGATTATGGGTTACGACATGGTACCCAAGAATGCCGACTGCGTGCGTCAAGGCAGCATCTCTTTCCTCATTGCCCAGCATGCCTATATGCAGGGCTATGCGTGTGTAGAGACCCTGTTCCGCGCCATCGTTCTGAAGAAAGAGGTTGAGCCCGTCAATTATATGCCCATCGAGTTGCTCACCAAGGAGAATATCGATTATTATCGCAGAACTAACATCGGATAAATTTAATAGTCAAACTAAATACAAATCTTTATGGAACAAGCTACATTTCTAAAAATCAATCCCGCCGACTCTGTCGTTGTATGTCTGGCCCCCAAGAAGAAAGGTGACATCATCGAAGTTGATGGCAAACAGATCATTGTTAATCAAGACACTCCTGCTGGTCACAAAGTACTTATCAAAGACGTGCAGGAAGGTGAAAACATCATTAAGTACGGCTATCCCATCGGTCATGCCCGTCAGGCTATGAAGGCTGGCGACTGGGTGAACGAGAACAATCTGAAGACCAATCTAAGCGGAACTCTCGAATACACCTATAGCCCCGTCGATGCTAAGAGTGACATCAATCACATAAAAGACGAGAAGCGAACCTTTAAGGGCTACGTCCGTAAGAATGGTGATGTAGGTGTTCGTAATGAGATATGGATTGTACCTACCGTAGGTTGTGTGAATGGCATTGCCGAGCGTATGGCAGCACAGCTTCGCAAAGAGACAGGTGAAGAGGGTATTGATGCCGTTTGGACCTGGCACCATAACTATGGTTGTTCTCAGCTCTCTGAAGACCACGAGAACACCCGTAAGGTGTTACGCGACATCTGTCTGCACCCCAATGCCGGTGGCGTTTTGGTACTGAGCCTGGGTTGTGAGAACAATCAGCCCGAGGACTTTATGGCTATGCTGGGCGACTACGACAAGGACCGCATCAAGCTGTTGGTAACTCAGCGAGTAGAAGGCGATGAGATGGAGGCTGGCATGCAGATTTTGCGCGACCTCTACGCTCAGGCCAAGCAAGACAAGCGCGAAGATGTCAGTGTTTCCAAACTTCGCGTAGGTCTGAAATGTGGCGGCTCTGACGGTTTCTCAGGCATCACGGCGAATCCGCTGGTAGGTGAATTCAGCGACTGGCTCGTGGCTCAGGGTGGCACCAGCGTGCTGACTGAGGTTCCTGAGATGTTTGGTGCCGAAACCATTCTGATGAATCGTTGCGAGACACCGCAGCTGTTCGACCAGACCGTTTCTATGATTAACAACTTCAAGAACTACTTCCTGTCACATGGCGAACCCGTGGGCGAGAACCCAAGTCCAGGCAACAAGGCTGGTGGTATCTCAACTCTTGAGGACAAGGCACTGGGTTGTACACAGAAATGCGGAAAAGCTCCTGTTTCAGGCGTCATGGAGTATGGAGACCGTCTGCAGAACAATGGATTAAACCTGTTGTCGGCTCCTGGCAACGACCTTGTAGCCTCTACGGCACTGGCCTCTTGCGGTTGCCATATCGTCCTGTTCACCACAGGTCGTGGAACGCCCTTCGGCACCTTCGTTCCTACCATGAAGGTGGCCACGAATCCCGTTCTTGCCAAGAATAAGCCTCACTGGGTAGATTTCTCGGCTGGTCAGTTGGTTGAAGGACGCACCATGCAGGAAATCGTTCCAGAGTTTATCGATAAGGTATTAGCAGTAGCCAGTGGCGAGAAGGCTCGCAACGAGGAGAACGGCTATCGCGAAATATCTATCTTTAAAAACGGCGTAACGCTGTAGGGAATTCATAATTCTTCGACCTGAAGGTACCGCTCGGCATCCCGAAGGGTGACGCTTGCTTAAGCAAGAAAGCGACTAAAGGTCGAGCGGATAATTGGTAATTGACAATTGAAGAAAGGACTCATCGCATTATCACCCTTAGTGGTGTTTATCGTACTTTATGTGGTCACGAGCATCATTGCTCGTGACTTTTATAAAGTTCCCATCACCGTAGCGTTCATGGTGGCATCGGGCTATGCTATCATCATTTCCGGAGGAAAACCCCTTCGTAAGCGTATTGACATATATAGCAGGGGAGCGGCTACCGACCAGATGATGCTGATGATCTGGATATTTATCCTGGCAGGTGCCTTTGCCCATTCTGCAAAGGTAATGGGTGCCATCGACGCCACTGTCAACCTATCGCTGACCCTCCTGCCAGGCAATATGCTGTTGGCTGGCCTATTCCTGGCAGCCTGTTTCATATCCCTTTCCGTAGGTACCAGCGTGGGCACCATCGTAGCGCTAACCCCGATTGCTGCTGGTGTAGCAGAACAGACGGGCATGAGCATTGCCATGATGACTGCCGTTGTGGTGGGAGGCTCACTCTTTGGCGACAACCTTTCTTTTATTTCAGACACCACTATTGTTGCCACGTCAACACAAGGTTGTAAGCAGAGCGACAAGTTCCGTGTCAATTCGTTCATCGTTATCCCTGCTGCTTTCATTGTCTTAGTGGCATATATCTTCCTGGGCGCTGGCATTCAGTCGCCGACACATATTCCTGATGTATCATACATCAAGGTTATACCCTATCTGGCAGTACTCATTACCGCCTGTGCCGGCATGAACGTTACAGCAGTACTGACGCTGGGCATCATCCTAACCGGCATCATCGGAATAGTTATCGGTTCGTATGATTTGTTTGGATGGTTCAACGCAATGGGTGAAGGCATAAAGGGCATGGGTGAGTTGATTATCATCACCATGATGGCAGGCGGACTGTTGGAAGTCATTAAGGACAATGGAGGTATCGACTTCATTATCAACCGCCTGACTCGCCATGTCTCTACGAAGCGAGGGGCGGAGCTGGCTGTTGCAGGACTGGTTTCCTTTGTCAACTTCTGTACTGCCAACAACACCGTAGCCATTCTCACCGTCGGTGGAATAGCCAAACAGATAGGCGACCGCTTTGGCGTAGATAACAGGAAATGTGCCTCTATCCTTGACACCTTCTCCTGTACCATACAAGGTATCATTCCCTACGGAGCACAACTGCTGATGGCTGCGGGGTTGGCACAACTGAATCCTGTCAGCATCCTACCCTATCTTTATTATCCGCTGATCATTGGCATAGCAGCACTCTTATCCATCATTTTCAGATATCCAAAACGCTACTCATGAAAAATGTCATCATCAGAAATATGGAACGGCTGATAGCCTGTAGTTCCGATAGCGAAAGAGAACGTATAGAGCCCATGACTGCATGGAAATGGAGAAAGCTTTATCAGATAGCTAACCATTATGGCATTTTACCCTGGATAGCTGCAGGGGTACATGCTTACGAGGGCGATTTCTTCATGCAGATTCCAGACGATGTGCTGAACCCTCTCATGAGCGAATACGGCGATAAAAGCGAGGAAAACCTTCAGAAATTCCAATTACAGGTAGAGCGTTCAAAAGGACTGCTCCACCACCTGACGACAAGGTCATTACGCGCCTACGCCAAGGACTTTATTCAAACCGTCAAGAACGTTCAGGAGTAAACGGTCAATGGACGAACCTGATTTCCCGTAGAGAATGGTTCCCCATAAACCTGCTCTTATCTACAAAGCCGTTAATACCCGTCAATTTCCCCTTTCCCGTATATTGCCACATGGTAATATCACGCTCGTCAGCCAACACGGGTTCTTCTGGTGTGTACATCGCTATCATCAGCTTGTAACCATCCAGTTTCCCTAAGAGATGACGATTATAGAAATTGCGGAAAGTATAAAGCAAGGGCTTCTGGTTATAAGCTTCTTCCACCAAATCCAGGAAAGCAAACAGCGAGTCGCAGAACTCCTCTGTCGGAAGTCCATTGGTGGTCTCAATGTCTATCATCGGAATCAGGTCCTGCTCTTCCGGAATACATTGCGACACAAAATTTTCCAGTTGTTTTCGCTGTTCCGTTCTGGGTCGGTAAAAATGATAGCTGCCCACTTTCAGCCCATGAATATGAGCCATCACAATATTCTGTTCGAACTTCTGATCCACACGGTCGCCACCCTCCGTAGCCTTCAGATAGACATAAGACATACTGGTGTTATCACCAATGGTTTCCCAGAACACGTTTCCTTGGTAGTGACTCATGTCTATGCCGTGGATGTGTGAGCAGGTATCTTCACAAAAAACACTGGACGTGTCAATCATCTCCTGAGGCCAACGCCTCACTGACTTCTTAAAATGTTTTCGTCCCTTCTTCACAAGGTGTGTCTTGTGATGCTTGCGATGTTTGTTACGCTTGGCATAAGCCCCTCCTACAGCCATCAAAAACAGGCCAAAAATCAGAAATATAGTGAGTTTCTTCATTATTCTTATAAATTTGACATGCAAAGATACTCATTTTCTATCAATTATTCGTATCTTTGCAACACAAATAAAGATAAAAATGAATAAAATTTTATACTTCCTACTTGCTGCAGTCTTGCTGACGGCTTGTCAGAAGGACTCTTCTGACGACGGAATAGACATTGAGGCGGTCCGTCATACTGTTCTGGTGTATATGTCTGCTGAGAACAACCTGTCCTATTATGCACAGGGCGACATCAATGAAATGATTACAGGACGGAAGAAAGTGGGAAACGACTGTGACCTTATTCTATATGTCGATCGTGCCATCGCAAGCGAAAAACCGTTCATTGCCAGGATATGCAATAGGACCGACCACCCTGTCGATACCTTATACCAATACCCGTCCGACTTCTATTCCTCCGACCCTACCCTATTCCAGGAGGTCATAGAGCGCATGGTCAGCTATAGTCCTTATGCCGAAGACTATGGCATCGTGTTCTGGGGGCATGCCAATGGGTGGATCATGGAGAACGACGGAAAGAATGTTATCCGTCGCGCCTATGGCGGTGACGATGGTCACAATGCCGGTTCAAGCAGTGCAGTGGAGCCTACCCGATGGATAAACATACCCGATATGGCGAAGGCACTTCAGCGAACAGGCATCCATTGGCGATACCTTTTCTTCGATTGCTGTAATATGCAGAATGTAGAGGTAGCCTATGAGCTGCGCCATGTTACCGACTATATCATTGCCGCTCCATCAGAAAGTACGGGTGTGGGTGCTCCTTACGACGTCATCGTCAAAGACCTCTTCATTGCTGACGATCAAGGAATGTACTCCAGCATTTGTCACGACTATTACGAACAGAAAACTGACGAATATGGTCATATCGACCAGAAGGGCGACTGTCAGATGCCTATCTGTGCTATCAAGACGAGTCACATGCAGGCCTTGTCCGATGCTACCAGGCAGATATTGCCTGACATTACAGAATGGCTGAAAACCAGTAACCCCACCCAAGATATCATCTACTACTATAAGTACGATAAAAACAAAGGGGATGTGGAGAAGATCATGTATGACATGAAGCACATGATACGCAAGGCACTGGCTTCCCAGCCGGAGAAATACAATGCCTGGGAAAGTGCCTTCCGTCAGGCCGTATGCTATGGAGAATACAGTTTGAAGTGGCACACTAACTGTATCAGCTTCAGCGATTTTGCCGATGCCACTGTTGACGACCAAGGATGTGTCAGCATGTTCTTCCCGCTTGAGAAATACTCCCAAGCCAGCCACCCATACAACGAAGACATCAAGAAGATGCAATGGTATCAGGCTGTCGGTTGGTAAATGACAACTGTCATTTTACTCGCTTAATCACAACCTTGACCTTCGAGATGCGGCGTTCTTCCATTTCCAGTATTTCAAAGGAGAAATTCTGGTAATCTATCTTTTCGTGCAGTTTCGGGAAGTCTCCCTTGATTTCCAACAACAGTCCAGCTATAGTGTCTGCATCACCTTCCACCTCAGCAAACGTCTCATCGTCTAGCTTCAGCACTTTATAGAAATCACTCAGCAGGGTTTTGCCTTCAAAGACAAAGGTATTCGAGTTGATGCGCACGTAATTCTTCTCGTCCTCATCATACTCGTCGTTTATCTCACCTACGATTTCCTCCAAGATATCCTCCAACGTAACAATTCCACTGGTTCCGCCAAACTCGTCCACCACAATGGCTATATGCACCTTATTTTCCTGGAATTCACGTAACAAGTCGTCTATTTTCTTGGTTTCAGGAACAAAATAGGGAGGACGTATCAGCGACTGCCAATTGAAATTGGCACCCTTTGACAGATGGGGCAACAGGTCCTTGATATACAGGATGCCGCGGATATTATCCTGACTGTCCTGATAGACTGGGATTCGCGAGTAGTTATTTTCCACAACGCACTTCAGCACTTCATCGTACGAAGACTTGAAATCCAAGTCTATAACATCCTGACGACTGGTCATCACCTCTTTCACCGTTTCATCACCAAAGCGAACTATACCTTCCAGAATATTCTTTTCCTCTTTGATCTCCTCGGTGTCCGTCAGTTCCAAAGCTTGTTCCAAATCGTCAACGCTCAGCGTCTGATTCTCCTTCACCACCACCTTCTCGGTCAGCTTTCCCGAGCTTACCACAATACTGGCAATGGGATAAAACAACTTACGGAAGAAGAAGATGCCCGTCACCGTCGCCCTACAGAACCCCAAGGGGTTTATTCTGGCAAATACCTTGGGCATGATCTCGCCAAAGAGCAACAACAGGAACGTCAGCAAGATGGTCATGAATACGAATTCCAACCACCACGCATCTCCAAAATGGATGGCATGGTGGAAAAAATAGGATAAGAGCATAATGATGGCCACATTCACCAGATTATTGGTTATCAGGATGGTGGCGAGTGTTCTCTCCGAATCGTTGCGCAATTGGGCTATCTTCGCATCTGTGGTGGATTTCTCCTCGTCCATCTCGTTCAAATCATGGGGAGTCAGCGAGAAGAAAGCAATCTCAGAACCGGAAGCATACCCTGAAACAAACAATAGGAGGCAGGCCACAACACCGGCAGCAATAGCTCCTATCGATGGAGACAACCATGTTATCTCGTTGAATGTTTGTAGAAATTCTTCCATGTTTTATACAGGATCAGCTTCCGCCTTGGGGGTCAGCATCTCCATATTGTCAGCCCATATCTCTGTGACGTAGCGTCGCTGCCCCTGCTTGTCATCATAGGTAGTGTAGCGGACACGTCCTTCAATATAAAGCTTGTCACCCTTATGAACATATTTCTCTACAATCTCTGCCAGCTTGCGCCACAGCAGTACTGTATGCCAATCGGTGCGATCAGGAACCTGAGTGCCATTCTGAAGTGTGTAACCACGCTCCGTAGTGGCTAACCGCAAACGGGCAACAGCCACTCCTTGGTCAACATAGCGTACTTCTGGGTCAGCACCCACGTTTCCGATAAGCATCACTTTATTCATAGGTTGAGGAAAGTCGTTTAAAAATTCGTTTTATTATCTTATTTGCACATTCCAAGATACTGGAACTTGAAATTCTTTCCCTTAGCAGAAGGGAACTGGCTGCGACTGTCAACGCGCTGGCTCAGGTGATCCACTATCCTGTTGTAGCAATCCTGTCCGGAGACAGCCTTACAACGAGCGACAAAATGAGTGTCACGATACTGGAACTTTCCCGTTCCTGGCACTTGCAACACACGTTTGAAGTCAATGGCTCCCTCGTACCATCCTTCACGTTCCTCCGTCAGTCTTGTCAGCGTGCTAGGCACGGGCTTTCCCATAGGTTCTATTCCATGGACAGCCTTTTTCTCCTTGAAGTCCTGCATGGTAGCCGCCTCCGTCTTGATGATGATAAAATAAACGCGAGGACGAGTCTTGTAACGTTTGGGATAGAACACATCGCTAGCAGCGTAATCTCTGATATCCTGTTCTAAGACAGGATTCATACCTATTTCATCAATTCCTGCTAAGAATGCGATGGCATCATCCACATTATTAACCAGAATCTCTCTATCGAAATACCTTAAATATAAATTCATTTTAGAATGGTTGTTTTTCCAAAAATCTTGAAGAAGAGCGGAAAACGGGACTCGGACCCGCGACCCCAACCTTGGCAAGGTTGTGCTCTACCAACTGAGCTATTTCCGCATTAAACAGTTAAAAAATGGTGGTGAAGAGGAGGAGACTCGAACTCCCACGTCGCAATTGACACTACCCCCTCAAAGTAGCGCGTCTACCAATTCCGCCACCTCTCCAACAAACTCAATGATGCGAAGAAAAAAGAGTGCCCAGAACAGGACTCGAACCTGCACGCCTCGCGGCACACGCACCTGAAACGTGCGCGTCTACCAATTCCGCCACCTGGGCATTTTTATC
>CACXSA010000071.1 GCA_902770195.1 uncultured Prevotellaceae bacterium | reverse complement strand
GAACCGTTCTTAATCTGTTTCTGGTACTTCTTTTGGATACGGCGTATCTGTTCGATGGTCACACCACGCTGCATCAGTTGGGTAACAATCTGTTGGCGTGAAACACCATTGGCGTTCTGCTCTATGACATAGTCCATCACTTGGTTATCAGTCATACCGGACTGGGCCCAAGTTGTAGCTGTCGCTAGCATAAGACCGATTATTATAGTTGATATTCGTTTCATGTTTGTGCGCATAATTATGATATAAAAACACGTTATTGTGCAAAATATTGTGCAAAATTAACTAATTTTTCTGAGAAAATGGTGGTTGAATGAAAAATATATTGTATTTTTGCAGTCCGATTACGATATTTATCTTGGGGGTGACTGGATTTGACAGCGAGCCGAGATGGTACGTAAGCATGCGGAGTGACGGCTGTGGACTCCATAATCACGTCGGTCGGAAAATTAATTGGCGAAACAAAGTACGCTCTCGCTGCCTAAACGAAGTACAGTAGTTTACTGGCCTAATTCTCCTACCAGGTAGGAGAACGAGACATCGCTCCAAGGATGTAGTCCCGAATCTGAGGATTAAGCGGTGCAGGTAAATCGGGAATAGTCAGGTTAGGCCTCGATAGTCTGATGAAATTTAGAGGATAAGGTCGTGATTGGTGGCTTGGGTCTTGTCACGGCACGAAAATGAAGACCAAGATAAGCATGTAGAAAGCGTATGGTTTCCTCGTGTGGACGAGGGTTCGATTCCCTCCACTTCCACTTATCGTTACAGTGTAGAGAACTCTCACCCTCGTGAGGGTTCTTTGACCTAAAGGATCCGCTCGGCATCCCGAAGGGTGACGCTTGCCAGAGCAAGAAAGCGACTTAGGTCGGTTACGATTCCCTCCACTTCCACTTATCGTTACAGTGTAGAGAACTCTCACCCTCGTGAGGGTTCTTTTAGTCGCTCCGCTTTGTAAAAGCGACTTAGGTCGGTTACGATTCCCTCCACTTCCACTATCGTTACATTGTAGATTTTTTATATTTCTCGAGACCTTTTTTCAGGAATTTGATGTATTCCGCAATGTCCTCATCGTAGGCACGACTATTAGTTAGCGGTTTCCCGTTGTTGTCGAGTACGACATAAAACGGTTGGGCATTGGCTCCGAATTTGGAACTCTGCAGCCAGCTCCATTTAGCCCCTACGGTGCGCAGCGTCTTGATATTGCCGTTCTTGCGTCCCTCCGGTAGCAAGCGAGCAGAGCTCGAGCGGGCGTCAGTCACTTCTATGGGTTCTGGGAGTGGTGTCTTGTCATCCACATAGAGTGAGATAAGCACAAAGTCGTCAGTCAGCATATCAGCTACCTCAGGGTCTGTCCATACTGCAGCCTCCATTTTACGGCAGTTGACACATCCGAATCCTGTAAAGTCAATGAGCACGGGCTTTCCTTGTGCCTTGGCAGCAGCCATTCCCTCGTCATAGTCTGTGAATTTGGCTTCCACCACTTTCGTGTTCAGGTTGAAGTCTTGTGTGTTCATAGGCGGTGCGAAAGCACTTACTGCCTTACAGGGAGCTCCCCAGAGTCCTGGAACCATGTAAATGGCGAAGGCCAGAGATACCAGTCCGCCCATGATACAGGCCACAGGCATGGGTTTGTGGTTCACGGTTAATGGTTCTTGGTTCATGGTGAGTAGGACATCACTCTGGAATTTCAGCCATCCGCAGAGGTAGGCACCCAACAATGCAAAGATGACAATCCATAGTGAAAGGAACACCTCACGGTCCAGCAAGTGCCAGCCATAGGCAAGGTCGGCTACGGAGAAGAATTTCAGGGCGAAAGCCAACTCAATAAATCCGAGCACGACTTTTAGGGTGTTCATCCACGATCCAGACTTTGGAGCCTGTTTCAGCCATGCAGGGAAGAGTGCGAAGAGTGTGAAGGGTAGGGCTAACGCCAATGCGAAACCGAACATTCCCAAGGCTGGTGCCAGCCAGTTTCCGCTGGTTGTTGTCTCTACCAAAAGCAGTCCGATGATGGGTGCTGTGCATGAGAACGAAACGAGCACAAGGGTGAAGGCCATGAGGAAGATGGACAATGAAGAGTGAAGAGAGTAGAGCGAGGAATTAGTTGTCGCTTTGGCAGAAAGCTCTTCACTTTTTTGGTCCACCTTGTTGGCCCAGCTGTCTGGTAATTTGATTTCGAACCATCCAAAGAATGACAGAGCGAACACTACTAATAGTAGGAATAGGAAGATATTGAAAATGGCATTGGTTGACATGGCATTCAGCGTGTCGCTACCGAAGATTGCTGTCACAAGCAATCCCAAGCCCAGGTATATCACGATGATGCTCAGGCCGTAGATGATGGCATCCTTAATGCCTTTCCGCTTGTCTGTCTTAGCACGTTTCAGGAAGAAGCTTACCGTCATGGGGATGATAGGCCAGATGCAAGGCATACAGACTGCCAGCAGACCACCAATGAATCCCATCAGCAGGATATAAAGCAAGGAATGGTTTGCTATGTTGTCACTACCCCCCATGGCTTTCAGTTCCTCAATGACGGGTTGCCAAAGGTCATTCTCTGCCTCTGCTACTACTGCAACGGATGAAGAATCCTGTTGAGCCACTATCGTGTCAGCATCCGTCTTCTCAGCCACCTTTTCCTCTTTAGTTTCTTGGGTGTTCTCAGTGCTTGCCACAGGACTCTCTCCGCTCGTTTTCAGCGTAGCCTCTGAGGGAGGCAGACAAGCCTCGTCATTGCAGGCTCCATATTCCACGTAGCAGTCAATCGTGTAGTGGGGCTTAGTGAAGCGGATTTTCTGTACGAATGTCACCGCCTTCTCAAAATAGCGCAGCTCCATGTCGAAGAGCTTGTCGAAATTCTTGATTTCGTGACCTCGTGTCTGCAACTTGCCCACCAGTTCAGCACCATCCATCTTTACCGTGTTAAACGAAGCGGAGATCGGTCCGTTGCTACCCAGATTCGTGGAATATACATGCCACCCTGGATCAATCGTTGCCGAGAAGACGAGCTCTGCCTCGTTCCCCTTTAATTTTTTCAGTTCAGTCGTGAAGTGTACGGGATCCATCATCTGCGCCATTGCTGACAGCGCAAAGAGGAATAAGATGGTTGCTGATAACACTTTCTTCATAAGTTGAGTCTCTGTCTATTTTTGTTATTATTATATTTTATTTTGTTCTATGATAGCTTCCAGTAAGCCTTCACAGGCATCTTCCAAAAGCTCTATGACCAGTTCAAAGTCGCGCTCCACTCCATAGTAAGGGTCTGGAATCGTGGCTTGCGAAGGGTGGTGGTGCAGATAGTCGGCCATCAGCCTGATTTTCCGTCTGTCCTCTTCATTACGTGCTTTGGAAGAAATGGCCCTTATGTTTTCGTGGTCCATTCCAATGATGAGGTCGAAGCGGTCAAAATACGAGCTGTCCAACTGCTGGGCGCGACTATTGAAATTATAGCCATGCTTGCTGCCACAGCGGCGCATCCTGCTGTCAGGCAAATCACCGATGTGCCATGGCCCGATAGCTGCCGACTCAATGTGGAACTGGTCAGATAGACCTCTGTCGTCCACCAGCTGCTGCATGATTCCTTCAGCAGCCGGTGAACGACAGATATTTCCCAGACATACGAAAAGCAGACGAAGTCTCATCGTATCACTTTCTTCCCATTGATGATGTAGATGCCTTTCTTCATTTGTCCCTCCATCACTCTGCGTCCCTGCAGGTCGTAGATGATATTGTCCTTGTACGATGGGGTAGTGTGGATGGCTTCGACACCGGTTGCCGTCACAACGTCTTGCTTGCCGTCCTTAGTATAGTAGCCAGCGTTGGTGAATACAAGGTTGCCAGTCTGGTTTCCGCCGCCACTGAAGATGATATTGTCGGGAGCTGTAGTTTTGGCAGATACCCACTTAAACACTTTGTTGCCATTGTCAGCAGTGCCCAGAAACGTTGCACTGACACCCGGCCAGGTTGTGCCTACATAGTCCTTGCCATCACCTCCGTTCATCCATGCCCAAGTGAAAATCTGGCTACCCCAAGCTACAGGAGCCTCGAAGAATGCGCAAATCTCACCTTTTTCAATGGTACAGAACGAGGGAACGCCATTGTACACGCCATCCTGCGGCTTTTCGTCCTCTTTCAGTTCTGGCAACGTGATATTTGCGGGTTCAATGCCTTGCACATAGTAGGTATAGTGGTATCCACTGATGACTTTCTTCCAGTTACTGTTGTTAGGGGTATAGCTGCCAGCCTGGGTGCCAACAACACAAAGCAGTTTCTTGCTACCACTACCCTCCACCTGTACGGCATAGTAGCCCTTGGCGCTAGCCACTTCAGTAGGTACACTCATGTTGTTGATGCCCACTGCCTTGCGGACTGCTACCATATTGGCAATTTCTTGCTTGTAAGCTTGCCAGTGCTTCATGAATACACAGGGCGTTCCTGGCATAGCCAGCAGATAGGCATTGGCTGCCAGCGTGTCTTTTCGCAGTGGACCCTTGGAAGATCCGTCAGGACGAACTTCAGTGTCGTGGTTCTCTACAAATGTTACGGCATACTGGCGATAACTGCCATTATTGTAATTACTGCTCACCAATGGCCAGTTACCTTCATTCTGAGCAGCCAGCTTTCTCCAGTCTTGATAGTCGGTAGCATTACGCACCACATATTTAAATTGGAAGTCGAAGGCGGCACTAGTTTTTCCTGTGGCGTCAATCCAGTTCTTGATGGTATTACTGCTGTCCCAGCACTCGCCAACGCTGAACTGTGGCTTTGCATCCTCATTATACATCTTGGTATAAGCACCACTATAGCCTTTCACCATGTCGTAACGGAAGCCCACATAGCCAAAGTCCTCCAACAACATCTTCAGATAGGCCTTTACGTTGTTCTGCACATTTGTGCTTTTATGGTCCAGGTCACGCATACCAGGCCAGTCTTCGCCTGTGTCGTTGTTACTACTCAGACTGTAACCATTCTGCGTAGCCCACTTTTTAGTATCACCACCGTCATCGTTGGCACAAATGTCCGTCGATTTCAGTTCGTAGGTCACACCCTTGTATGTCTCTTTGGGGAAATCTACCCAGTTGGAAACATTTTTACGGTGGTTAATGACGATGTCGGCAATGGTTCCGATTCCCTTTGTCTTAAATGTGGAAATCATTTTCTTCAACTCGTCGGCAGTTCCAAATGAACTGTTATAGTTCGAGAACCAGTACAAGTCATCGTAACCCATCGACTGTCCTCCGCAGTTTGCACTCTGGGGTATCCACACCAGGTCGAATGTTGTGGCAAGATTGTCTTCCCAATAGAATCCTTGTAACATGACACCAGAGTAATTTTCGGGCCATCCCTGTGCCATCATGCACAGTGATGTCAATGTAATAAGTAGTGAGGTAAAAAGTCGTTTCATAATCGTTAGTCATTAGATTTACTTTGCAAAGATACAAAATTTACAAATAGGGTGAACTACAATGTTGTGGAAATTTTTTGAGAGCATGTGCAATCGGTTGCATTTGGCATCTTCGTTTTTGGAAATACTCCGAAAGTATTTTTGAATACTCCGAAAGAATTTTTGAATACTCCGAAAGTAATTTTGAATAAGGCAGGGTTATTTCAAAATAAGGCAAGGTTATTTCAAAATAAGGCAGGGTTATTGTCAAACAGGCACTTTCTGGTATCAATTTACTCGATTTTTGGACTACAAAGACCAAAAATATCTTCAAAATCCCATAAAATCCACTAATTATCTATGTGTTTTACTCGTTATTTTTGTTGCTTTTCGCCAAAAACTGGAATTTGCTGCCACCCTGCTGCAACCAAAAATGTGCCTAAATACTGGTGTTATAGAAGATTGGTGGCAGGGTGGCAGCAAAATTTAAAAATATCTTTCAGAGCATAAGTCATATACTTATCCCGAACTGGCGTATTAAATAATAAAAATGCTACATTTAAGTCTAACAATTGCGAGCATTAATGGTAGCAATATTTTTCCTTAATATAAAACAGGCGGGCACCGTAGGGTAGGTGTCCGCCTGAAGATGACTATTCGTCAGAGTTTACTGTTTTGTAACTACGACCTTGTTATTTCCTTCATAAGTGATGAAGAGCTGAACTTTATATGTACCAGCCTCTGTCAAATTAAGGTCTTTACCATTGTGCTGTGTAAGATTGTCGAAAGCAGTAGGATCACCGTTGGCACCACCCCAGCTGATAGCCCAATCATGGTTCATACGGAACTTCATGGCACCAGCTGACAGAGTTGCAGTTGTTTCCCATGCACCAGTCTGATTGTTATAGGTCAGGTCGGTATCAGTGTCCCAGTTACCATTGACAGTACCGATGATACTGATGGTGTTTACAGCGGTAATCTTCCAGGTCATAGCCGACAGATCAACGTCAATCTGGTAGAAGCCAGCTGCAGCATTGCAGTCCTTCTCACCTTCCTGAACCAGTTTGCCATCTGCAGCGTTCGGATCCTGTCCCCAGTCACCTTCCCAGTTGTCTGCATTAGGTTTGAACTTGAATCCACCGTCCAAATAGTAGTAACCTTGGTACTTGCCATCGAACGACGGACTGCGAAGTGGCATAGAAGTACTCCAACCATGGCTGTTACCAATCTCATAGATGAACTCACCAAACTTAACTGCTTTAGCCTCCCAAGTCTGATCAAGCATCTTGAAGGTCAGGTCGTAGAACTTAGCATCCTGTTCAACCTTTACAATAAAGTCAACTCCTACGTTATCGTAGTTAAAAGTTCCTTCATCGCCTGCAGCAAGGCAACTGTCCCAATTACCTGTACCAATCTTTGATGCAGGTGTTACCTTGAACTTAATTTCCCCTTCTTGCAGTGCTTTTTCATTAACGGGAACGCGACAGGTAAATGTAGGATTCTCATAAGGATCATTACCATCGTTTGTCAGTTCGAAATCCGTATTACCGTTATTCCAATCATTAATGTTACCAGTGATATAGTAGCTCTGCTCGATAACGGGAGCCTTGGCATAAACCAGAATCTCGAAAGGAACCGATGTACCCGTCTTCACTTTGGTATTACCATTAGTCACCCACATATCCAACGTAGCATTGAATGAACGAAGGATGTTAGGATTGCGTCCGAAGGTCTTAGCCACATAATCCTGTAGCTCTGCTGCGGCCATGCGTCCATTAACATCTAAGTCATACGCAGTTTCACCGAGGATAATATTATAGGCAGGAGCGTAAGTGGCATCTGTAGCCTTTGGGGCTGTTGTGATGTTCACCACCTTTACACTATCCTCGCCAGCTGCCAACGTATTCAAGTTGACAGGAACACCAGTAGCGGCAACAGCACCATCTGTATATGCTACAGTAGCAGGCTGTTCAACACTTGCGGGAGAAGTCCATGCTTTGTAGTCATCTGTACATGCAGCAAGGGCGACTACGCAAGTCAGTCCGAAAAATATTTTCTTAATCATAGTTGTATCATTTTATTGACGTTAAACTTTACTCCGCTTTCTGCTTGATGAGACGGAAGAAGCGAGTGATGTCATTGTAGAGGATGAGGTACTTGCCCTTCTCTTCAATCTTTAAGTTGTCACCGCCTTGAACACCAAATCCATAGAATCCCTCAGAATAGGTAACGAAAGAACCACCGCTGTTGTAGTCCCAAGAATCGGCCTGTTTGAACTTGAATTCAGTGCCTGCTTCAAATTCGTGCAACAGATACCAATCGTGATTCTCCCAACCAGTAGAACATGGCGTGAATGCGATGTTATCGCTCCAGTCATCTTTCCAAGAACCGGCAATAGAAATGCTCTCAAAGACAGGTGCAGCATCTTCATATTTCTCAATCTTGAAAGCGTCGCCACATTCAGCCTTATCATCGATCTTTGACAACTTAGCTGTATTAAGGGTAATCTTATAGAGACCTGGTTCAGGAACCACGATGTTACCAGAGCCACCGTCATTCTTGACAAATTTACCATATTCCTTGCCCTGGCCAATCTGTTTGTCCCAAGTGTCGAAGGCACGCAGTTTGAAACCGGCACCACTAAGATAACCAATCCAATAGATTTCACCCTGACCAGTCTTCCTGTCGTACTCGAAGTCTTTCACGTAGTTCATCGGAATCATACACTTACCGATATCACTACCCCATGTGCCGTCTGCAATGTCGCTACCAATCAGCCACCATGTTTCAGGATCGGCTGGCATCAGTTCGATATAATAAGGAATTATGTTCAGAACGACAGTGTTCGACAGGATTGCCATATAGTCATTGTATGAGGCATCTTGAACTGCAGCTTTCACACGGACAGTAAGAGCCAGTGTAGCAGGAATATCTGTTTCTGACCAGCCCGTCAGTTTCATCAGCGCACGGTCCATACTCTCTGTGCTAATATCAGCACGACAGGTATTAAAAGTCTCGGGCAATGAGATGAAGTTAGCGCCAGTGTTGTCTTCCAGATTATCGTTATACTCCTGAGAAAATGAGCCTGTAGGAGAGATTTGAATAGTATAGGTCGGAACAACAGGAGCATTGAAATTATTGAACACGGGCTGCGACCAGGTCAACTGTACACTATTCGACTCAAACAGGTCAACATTACCGCTGCCAGTAGCAGGAGAGTTAAGCTTAAACTCCGTCGGCTGCGACAAAACAGGATTAGAATCCCTGTCGTCACTGCACGAAGATAATGCGAATGTGCTGGCTAACAGCAACATAGCATAAGAATATATCTTTTTCATAACGTTTCTTATCTTTATATTAGATTAATATCCAGGGTTCTGATGATCTTTCAGATTTGGATTGGCATTGATATCCTTTGCCGGAATAGCAAAGAGATTTCTAAAGGCCGGAAGACCTACACCGTTAGCTGATCCACCCTTCCAGTCCCAAAGATACTGACTGCTGTTTGCACCACCAAAGTAGCCAAAACGGATGAGGTCAGTACGGCGGAAACCTTCATGATAGAGTTCACGGGCACGCTCGTCCAGAATCTGATTCAGGGAATACTGAGATATTTGATTAACATTATTGGCACGGTCACGGAGTGCGTTAATATAACCAGTACCTGTCGTAGATGTCGTGCCACCATTCAGACGTGCATCAGCCTCAGCAGCGATGAGGTAAGCCTCAGCAGAGCGCATCAAGAAGTAGTCGGTATCCACAAACTTGGAGTTGTGAGGATTACCACCGTTTGAGTAAGAATTGCGGAATTTGCCTACAGCATAGCCAGAAGTGTACTCAGAGGGATTTGTTACCACCAGTTCACGGTCCTTACCGAAGAACAGTGCGCGATCATCACCGGCAGCTGCAACCATCTCATCAATAGTGCCTTCAGGAGCATTATTGTTGGGGAAGAACTTGGCAATAAGCTGTGAACGGGCACGGTTACCTGCCCAGAACTGGTCAGTGCCGTAGTCTTTGTCGGTGTCCATGTCAGCTTTCCAGCACGAAGCCATGAGGAAGAGTGATGTACCCCAAGATGTTGTGGTAACACCATCCTGATAGAGTGGAAGGATAGCTTCCTGAGAAGCACCGCTCTCACCATTGTCACCCATGAACAGCATCTGGTAAGCACTCCACTTGCCTTTACTAGTAGTCCACAGTTTATGAGGACCGTTAATCACCTTCTCAGCATAGGTTTTGGCATCCTGCCAGCGGGGAGTACCAGTATAAACCTCAGCATTCAAATACATACGGGCCAACAACAAGTTGACTGCATCCTGATCGGCACGTCCGTAGCCGTCGTCACTGCTCTTGCGGACTGCAGGAGCCAACATGGAACCAACAACTTCCTTCAGCTCTGTCTCAATCCACGTAAACAGTTCTGCACGCTCAATAGGCTTGGGACTCTCCGTGGAAACAACGGTAGAGAATGGCACATTGCCGTAGCAATCCATCAGATGATAATAATAGAGTGCACGAAGGAAACGTACTTCTGCCTCACGAGTAGCATCAATACCTTTACATACATCCAAGTAGTGGTTGCAGTAGTTGATGCCACCATACAAACGGTAATAGAAGCCCTGCAACATCGGGTGTTGGTCATCCCACTGGTTGAAATTGAACTGAGGAATTCCAGGGTCACCCCAAGCACAGATAGCCTCGTCGGTAGTCAACTCGTTGGCATTCCACAATTGGCGTACGAAACCAGTTGTTCCACCATCAAGTCCATCAATATCACAGTCACCATCTGCACCCGTATTACCTGCCAAAGCCATGTTAGCATAGCACTTGGTGTAAAGACCTACCTCGCTGACAACCATATCCGTACTGGGATCAATAGGCGTCACATCAAGGTCTTTGGTGCAGGAATTCAGTCCGACAGCCAACAGAAGTGCGGCTGTGGGAACTATATGCTTTATATATCTTGAATTCATAATTATTATTCCTTAAGTTAATATTATTAGATACCGTTGTCGATACCACCACCGACCTCAGGATCGATACCATCATACTTGGTGATGGTGAACACATTGGTAGCGCTGATGTAAACACGACCTTTCAGGAATTCATCCCAAGTATTGAATGAGTAACCCAATGTGATATTGTCACACTTCAGGAACGAAGCATTATGGATAAAGTAGTCTGTAATAACCTTGTCATAAGTAGTCCATCCGTTGCTGACAGCTGTCGGCGTTACGTTTTGCAGATAGTTAAACGAACTGTCGTAACGCTTGGCAATATTCGAGTAGCCTGCCTGTCTGTCCCAATATACATAGTTGTCGAAACTTGCACGGAGCGAGAAACCGAAGTCAACGTTCTTATACTGGAGACGAGAACTCAGACCAGCAGTATAAGGAGCTGCAGGACTCTTGTAGAAGATACGGTCGGCATCGGTAATCTGACCATCGGCGTTTTGATCAACGAAGACACCCTCCAAAGGCTTGCCGTCTGTACCATATACCTGCTGATATACATAGAACGAGTTGGCAGGATGTCCAACAGCCTGTGCCTGAACCTGATTACCTGTACCAGCCGAGATTCCACCGGTCATTACGATAGAAGATTCACCCGTCAGCTCGGTAATCTTGTTCTTGTTATAAGTAAAGTTTCCGGTAACTTCCCACTGCCAGTCTGTTGTCTGAATAGGACGAACGGTCAGTGAAGCCTCAATACCCTTATTCTCCAAAGAACCGATATTTGATACCACACTGTTACGGAACTTACGCTTATAGATATCAACGCTACCGGTAATGCGGTTGTTGAACAGACCGAAGTCAAGACCTGCATTCCAAGTTGTGGTTGTCTCCCACTTCAAATCCACGTTATAGGCATCTGGGCGATAAAGGAGACCCTCGTCGTTGACACCCTTGATGATATAACGACCATCCTTGTTGGTACGATTGACATTGTATGAAGCAAAATAGTTGTAGTTACCAATACCATCCTGCTGACCTGTTTTACCCCAACCTAAGCGGAGCTTCAACTCGCTGATAGCCTTGACCTTTTTCATGAACGACTCCTCATTGATCTTCCAACCAAAAGCTGCAGAGGGGAACGTTGCCCAATGATCCTTGAAGCGGCTTGAACCGTCTCGGCGAATGGTGAATGTCAACATGTAACGGTCGAAAGCGATATAGTTAGCACGTCCGAAGAAAGATACCAGATAACTTTCCTGCTTCCATTCCGATTCTGTGGGCTTATAAAGCATACCAGCAAGGGGCAATCCTGTCTGGTCGTCCACCTGATTCGTTGTCAAAGGATAGAGACCTGAATATTCGCTATTGCCCCAAAACTTTTTGTGCGACCACTCGTAACCAGCCATGATGTCAAAATGCTGGTTCTTGAGGAAATCCTTATAATACTGAGCGTAAGTAGATAAAGTCAAGTTGTACTTACTCTCCTTCGTATATCCACTATTACCGTAATAGAAGTTCGATGGTCCCCATTTAGCATAAGAGGTTCTCTGCTTACCATTGGCCCAGTCGCCAGATAAGTTGGCATGCAGACGGAGGTCTTCGAAACCATGAATCTGATAATCAATTTCTATATTACCCATATAGTCGAAAGAATTGGCATAGTCGTCCTTTTCATTTAACAGGGCCATAGGGTTCTTGGCAGCATTTGGATTCTGAGTAGTAGGATAGGTGTCGTCTTTCAAAGAAGATCCACTGTCTGTCCATGCGAAGTAGTTGCCATAGTTTGCATATGCACCGCTAAAGTCATGAATAGGCTGGGTTGGATCCATACGGATGGCCTCACCGATAGCACCCTCGTTGGCATAGCGATTGAAAGTGTGCATGAACTTACCATTGATGTTGAACTTCAGATGGTCGTCGAAGAATGAGGGATTCAGTGTCATACTGGCTGTTGAACGCTCGAAGTGTGACCCGGAAAGGATACCGTCCTGATTCGTGTAACCTATACTGAAGCGGTAAGGCATGTTCTTAAAGCCGCCAGCGATTGTAACGTTATGGTCGGTACCAAAGGCATGACGGAAAATCTCATCCTGCCAATCTGTGTTTGCCTGACCCAGCAGAGCGTCAGCGTCGGAGCCTATTCCATAGTAAGACCTGATAAAGTCGCGGTACTCATCAGCTCCTAAGACTTTGAAATCCTTAGTTTTGAACGAATACGATACGCTACCATTGTAGGTGATAGAAGGCTTCTGTCCTTTGCGACCCTTCTTGGTGGTAATGATGATGACACCATTCGAACCACGGCTACCATAAATGGCAGTTGCAGAAGCGTCTTTCAGTACAGTAAAGCTCTCGATATCAGCGGGGTTTACCATCGAAAGTGGGTTGGCAGCACCCTTGATACCTTGGTTGTCAAGAGCCAGACCGTCAATCACAATCAGAGGGTCGTTAGAGGCGTTCAGTGACGAACCACCACGGATACGGATAGTAGCACCACCACCAGGAGTACCGCCACCGGGAGTGACGTTCACACCAGCGATCTTACCCTGAATCATGTCCTGAGCATTAAGAACCAAACCGTGGTTCTTCTCATCAGGCTTCATGGCAGTTACCGAACCTGTGAGGTCGTTCTTACGGGCAACACCATAACCGATGACTACCACCTCATTTAAGAGAGCCTGGTCATCTTGCAGCGTAATCTCCAAATTGGGAGCAGCCTTAACGGTCTGGGACTGATAACCAATGTAGCTGATAGTGATGTCAGCACCCTGATTAGCTTTAAGAACAAAGTTACCATCAAAGTCGGTCACAGTAGCAATCTGTGTGTTGGCCACACGCACTGTAGCACCAATGATGGGTTCGCCCTGAGCATCTTTCACATGGCCTTTGACGTCAATTTGAGCAAAGGCGCCTACGGATAGGAAGAGTCCCAGCATGAGGACAAACATCCTAAACGGAGTTTGAATGTTTAATTGCTTCATCATTTGAATTTTAAAGTTAGTATAATTGTTATTAGTTCTCGAAATTCGATTGTTCTGACTTTTATCAAGTGCAAAAGTAAGAGAATTTTAAATACGTTGATGTTTCTTAATAAATAAATAAGGTAAAGGAATAGCGAATAAAACTTTTCAATATCTTTGCACTCAGAACTAAGAACCATTATGAACGAGAAGGCTCCATTAACAATGAAGGACATCGCCCGCGAGTTCGGTATCAGCGTGTCAACGGTGTCACGTGCCCTGCAAGACTCTCCCCGTATCTCAGCGGAACGGAGAGCTATGATCCAGCAGTTTGCGCGTGAGCATAATTTTACACCCAACATGCTGGCAGAGTCGTTGCGTCACTCCAAGGTTCAATCCCTAAAGGTGATAGGTGTCATCATTCCTGAATTCACTCATTTCTATTTCTCTTCTGTGCTAGCAGGCATTGAGGAGGAGGCTTCCTCCAGAGGCTATCGTATCATGGTGGCTATGAGTGATGAAAATTATGAGCGCGAGGTGCGCATTTGTCAGTCTTTTTACGAAAATAAAGTCTGTGGCATTATCGTGTCGCAAGCCAAGAATACTCGTCGTTACGACCATTTCGAACGTTTGATGGACGCAGGTCTGCCACTGGTCTTTTATGATCGTATTTGTACGGGAATTAATGCCAGTAGGGTGGTGGTTGATGACTATATGGGAGCTTTCAATGCGGTGAGCCATCTCATCGAGACCGGTTGCAATCGCATAGCCTTCTATGGCTCTGCCCCCACGTTGGAGATTTCCAAGAACCGCTTTAATGGTTATAAAGATGCCCTGTTGAAAAATGGGTTGCCGTATGATGAGAGCCTGACACGTATCTGTGACAATCGTGCTGATGCGGAAGCTATTACTCCTGAATTGCTCCAGGGTGATCATATTCCCAATGGTTTCTTTGCGGTCAACGACGACACGGCTATCGGCATCCTATATACTGCCAAGCGCATGGGGTTCCGTGTGCCTGAAGATATCTCCATCTGCGGGTTCACCAACGGACAGCGTGCCGTGGCTTGCGATCCTATGCTTACCACCGTCGAACAGCGTGGGGTGAAGGTGGGTGAGGAGGCTGCTGACATCCTGATAGACCAGGTAGAGGGTATCCTGCCTCGCAACAAGGCGGAACGGCGCGTGGTACGCACACGATTAATCGTCCGTGGAACCACGAGATAGATTATTTACGACAAAAATAAAATATAGTAGTCATGAAACAAAAACCAAATTTACCGTTTTGGAGCCTGTGGAATCTGAGCTTCGGATTCTTTGGCGTGCAGATAGCCTACGCCCTTCAGTCGGCTAACATTTCTCGTATTTTTGCAACACTGGGAGCAGATCCCCATTCGCTGAGTTATTTCTGGATACTGCCACCGCTGATGGGCATTCTGGTGCAACCCATTGTGGGAACATTGAGTGATAAGACGTGGACGCGCTTTGGTCGTCGCGTACCTTATTTATTTATAGGAGCCGCAGTAGCCGTGCTTGTCATGTGCCTGTTGCCCAATGCCGGTTCACTGGGTCTTACCATCAGTGCCGCCATGATGTTTGGACTGATAGCGCTGATGTTCCTTGACACCAGCATCAATATGGCGATGCAGCCCTTTAAGATGTTGGTGGGCGACATGGTGAATGAAGAGCAGAAAGCCAAGGCTTATAGCATCCAGTCGTTCCTCTGCAATGCTGGTTCTGTGGCAGGCTATCTCTTCCCCTTCATCTTCACCTTTATAGGCATCAGCAATGTGGCTGAAAAGGGTGTGGTGCCCGATTCCGTTATCTGGTCGTTCTATATCGGTGCTGCCATCCTGATACTCTGTGTCATCTATACCACCTCGAAGGTCAAGGAGTGGAATCCTCAGGAGTATGCGGAGTATAACGGAGGTGCTGAATCCACGGAGAAAGAAGACTCCGCCAATTGGTTCACCCTGTTGAAGAAAGCCCCCTCCACCTTCTGGAAGGTCGGACTCGTTCAGTTCTTCTGCTGGGCAGCTTTCCTCTATATGTGGAACTATACCACAGGTGCCATTGCTGAGACCGTTTGGGACACCACCGATCCTGCTTCAGAAAACTTCCAGATTGCTGGCAACTGGGTAGGTGTGCTTTTTGCCGTTCAGGCTATCGGCTCTGTGGTGTGGGCCGCTGTGCTGCCTCAGTTCAAGAATATCAAGGTGGCCTATGCTTGCAGTCTGTTGTTGGGTGCAATAGGTTTTTCGATGGTGCCCTTCCTCCACGACCAGTATATGCAGTTCATACCCTTCCTGCTCATCGGATGTGCGTGGGCTGCCATGCTTGCCATGCCTTTCACCTTTGTCACCAATGCCTTGCAGGGCTATGGTCACATGGGAGCCTATCTGGGTTTGTTCAATGGCACCATCTGCATTCCGCAGATTATTGCAGCCCTCTGTGGTGGCATCGTGCTCTCCGTGGTAGGTCATCACCAATCTACCATGATGATAGTCTCTGGTGTACTCCTTGTCATCGGAGCCCTCTGTGTTTCTGTGATTCGTGAAAAAACAAAATAAGATAATAACTAACTATATAGCCCTATGAAACTACTATTTAACTTAGAGTACCAGACCACATTCGGTGAGGCACTGGTATTGAACATCAAGAGTGGGAGTGATGACGGAAAGTTTTCACCCTATAAGATGACTACCAACGACGGTCAGCATTGGTTCTGCGAGATTAATATACCTGCTAAGCTTGGCACCTATATCGACTATTACTATAGTGTGATGCATGGTGACGAGGAGGCTCGCCACGAATGGCTTGTGCAAGCCCATCGCCTGGAGTTCATTGCCGAGAAGGCTAACCATTATGTCATTTACGACCATTGGATAGACATTCCCGAGGATTCCTATATGTACAGCTCCGCATTTACCGATTGTATCATGGTCAACCAGCGTGAGTTGAGTATCAATACCAACTACCATCGCACCGTGCGCATGAAGGTTCGTGCCCCTCAGCTTCGCATTGGCGAGCAGCTGGGTATCGTAGGTCCTGGCGATGCGCTCGGCAATTGGGATCCTGTCAAGGCCGTGCCTATGTTCGAGCACGACTATCACGAGTGGGTGGTCAGCCTCGATGCCGACAAGCTGCCCCAGACTTTCGAGTTCAAGTTCGTGCTCCTGGGCATCGACGTTCCGATGTGGGAAGAGGGTGGTAACCGTACCATCTCTATGCCCGAGATAGGCAACAGCGAAGTTGTCGTCTATGAGTTGCAACAGGCTTATTTCTCCGTATATCCGTGGAAGGGTGCCGGCACCGTCATCCCCGTCTTCTCCCTGCGTAGCGAGGGCAGCTTTGGCGTGGGCGACTTTGGCGACCTCAAGAAGATGGTGGAGTGGGTTGACAAGACCAACCAGCGCATCCTGCAGGTATTGCCCATCAACGATACCAATATGACCGGCACGTGGCAGGACAGCTATCCCTATAACTCCATCAGCATCTATGCCCTCCATCCGCAATATACCGACTTCCGTCAGTTGCCAGCCATCAAGGATGAGGCCAAGCGTGCCGAGTTCGAGGCATTGCGCCAGGAACTGAATGCCCTGCCTCAGATAGACTACGAGCGCATGTTCAAGGCCAAGATAGCCTACCTCCGTGAGCTCTTTGCCCAGGAGTGGAAGCAAGTCAAGGCCACCAAGACATATAAGCAGTTCTTCGAAGACAACAAGGAGTGGCTGGTGCCCTATGCTGCCTTCTGCTACTATCGCGACCAGTATGGTACTGCCGTCTTCTCCCAGTGGCCTAAGGAGGCTACCGTGGAAGCCATCAAGAGCACCAACGAGGAAGTGCAGTTCTGGTATTTCGTGCAGTTCAACCTCGATCAGCAGATGCATGCTGCCCACGATTTCGCCCGCGACCATCGTGTCATCCTCAAGGGCGACATCCCCATTGGCATCTCTCGTGACGGTGTCGAGGCATGGGTAGAACCCAAGTATTTCAATCTTAACGGACAGGCTGGTGCACCACCCGATCCGTTCTCTGCTGATGGTCAGAACTGGGGCTTCCCCACCTACAACTGGGACGAGATGCTTAAGGATGGCTGCCAGTGGTGGGTGCGTCGTTTCCGTAAGATGGCACAGTTCTTCGATGCCTATCGTATCGACCATGTGCTGGGCTTCTTCCGCATCTGGGAGATTCCCGTTCCTGAGACGTCAGGTCTGAAGGGTCAGTTCTCACCCGCCTTGGGTATGAGTCGTGAGGAGATAGAGGGCTATGGTGTCTATAACCACATGGAGCTCTTCCTCGTTGATCACAAGCGTTCCGACCGCTGGCATCCGCGTATTGCCGTGCAATATACTGAAGACTACGAGCGCCTCAATGATGACGAGAAGTATAACTTCAACCGCCTCTATAACGATTATTTCTATCGTCGCAACAACCAGTTCTGGTATCAGGAGGCTATGAAGAAGCTGCCTCGCCTGACACAGGCCACCCGTATGCTGTGCTGTGCTGAAGACCTCGGTATGGTGCCCGACTGTGTGCCCTGGGTGATGAACGAGTTGCGCATCCTTTCCCTCGAAATCCAGTCGATGCCTAAGGACGACAAGGTGCGCTTTGGTCACCTGTCTTGCAATCCTTATCGTTCCGTCTGCACCATCTCCACCCACGACATGCCTACGCTGCGCCAGTGGTGGGATGAAGACGAAGAACGTACACAGGACTATTTCAACTCTATGCTCTACCGCGGCGGTGGTGCTCCTCATCCACTGCCTGGGTGGTTGGCTAAGGATATCATCAGCCGTCACCTTACCTCTCCTTCCATGCTCTGCCTCCTGTCGTTGCAAGACTGGCTGTCCATCGACGAGAAGCTGCGCCTTCCCGATGCCAATGCCGAGCGCATCAATATCCCTGCTAATTCTCGTCATTACTGGCGCTATCGCATGCACCTCACCATCGAGCAGTTGCTGAAGAGCGACGATTTCAATGATACTGTCAAGACATTAGTTAAACAAAGTGGACGAAAATGAAACGAATATTATTGCTTTTAAATTTCTCATTCCTCATCACTCATTTCTCATTGGCGACCAGCATACAGTCGCCCAATGGCAATGTCTCGCTGAAGTTCTCGCTCAGCGAGGTCGGACAGCCCGTTTACGAGGTGACCTACAAGGGTCGTCCCGTCATCAAGCCCTCCCACCTCGGTCTCGAGTTGGCCAAGGACAAGCACGCCTCGATGGGTCTGCGTGAACACGACCTCCTCGATGGCTTCACCATTGCCAAGGAGGAAACCACGACGTTCGATGAGACATGGCGCCCTGTGTGGGGTGAGACCGCTACCATCCGTAATCATTACAACGAGTATGCCGTCACCCTGTCGCAACAGTGGCTTGACCGACTCCCCGGCACCCCTGGCGGTCCTCGTCTGGCACCCCGTAAGTACCAGCGTACCATCATCATCCGCTTCCGCGTCTATGACGATGGAGTGGGCTTCCGCTATGAGTTTCCCCAGCAGCCCGATCTCAACTACTTCCTGATTCAGGAAGAGCGTACCGAGTTTGCTATGACTGGCGACCATACCGCATGGTGGCTGCCTGGCGACTATGACACGCAGGAGCAGGAGACCCAGCAGTCGAAGCTGTCGGAGATTCGCAGTCGTATGAAGGAGGCCGTCAATTGGGGCAACTCATCTGTTGCCGTCTTTTCGGAGACCGGTGTGCAGACCTCGCTGCAGATGAAGAGCGACGACGGCCTGTATATCAACATCCACGAGGCCGCCTGTGCCGACTATGCCACGATGCACCTCGAACTGGTGGATGCCGCTACCAAGCAGCTGACCACCCAGTTGGGCGGAAGCAGCAATGCCTATACCCCCTATCCGGCACCGGCCCGCTGTCCCTTGCCCGCTCCCTATACCTTCGTGAGTCATCTGACCCCCGATGCCACTGGTCTGAAGGGTGCCATGCAGACTCCTTGCGAGACCCCCTGGCGTACCATCATGGTGAGCGACGATGCCCGCGATATGCTGTCCAACAACCTCATCCTCAACCTCAACGAGCCTTGTAAGCTGGAAGACACCTCGTGGATTCATCCTACCAAGTATTGCGGTGTGTGGTGGGAAATGATTGTAGGTCGCGGCAACTGGCACTATACCAACGACTTCCCCAGCATCAAGCTCGACCAGATAGACTGGACGAAGGTAAAGCCCAACGGCACCCATAAGGCTAACAACGAGAATGTGAAGCGCTACATCGACTTCGCAGCCAAGAACGGTCTCGACCAAGTGCTCGTAGAGGGATGGAACGTAGGCTGGGAAGACTGGGCTAACATGTGGAAGCGCGACGTATTCGACTTCGTGACACCTTATCCCGACTTCGACATCAAGATGCTCAACGACTATGCCCATGCCAAGGGTGTCAAGCTCATGATGCACCACGAGACGTCTTCATCCACCCAGAACTATGAGCGCCATCTGGAGGATGCCCTTAACCTGATGAACAAGTACGGCTATGATGCCGTGAAGACAGGCTATGTGGGTGACATCATTCCCCGTGGCGACCACCATTATTCGCAGTCCATGAACAACCACTACCTCTATGTCGTAAAGCAGGCTGCCAAGCACCATATCATGGTCAATGCCCACGAGGCAACCCGTCCTACCGGACTCTGCCGCACCTATCCTAACCTGGTGGGCAACGAGTCGGCACGTGGCACGGAGTACGAGGCCTTTGGCGGTTCCCGTCCCGACCATACCTGCATCCTGCCGTTCACCCGTCTGCAAGGTGGTCCGATGGACTATACCCCAGGTATCTTCGTCACCAAGTTGTCTGAGTGGAGCAAGAACACCTCATGGGCCCGCATCACTCTTGCCGGCTCGCTGGCTCTCTACCTCACCATGTATTCCCCCCTGCAGATGGCTGCCGACCTTCCTGAGAACTATGAGAAGTTCGACGATGCCTTCCAGTTCATCCGCGACGTGGCCTGCGACTGGGACGATTCCCGCTACCTCGAAGCCGAGCCTGCCGACTATATTACTGTAGCCCGCAAGGCTAAGGGTACCGACAACTGGTTCATTGGTGGCAAGTGCGACGAGAACGGACACAAGAGCGTCATCAAGCTCGACTTCCTCGACAAGGGTCGCAAGTACGACTGCACCATCTATGCCGATGCCAAGGATGCCCACTACGAGACGAATCCCCAGGCCTACACCATCACCAAGCGGGTGGTGAAGCAGGGCGATGTCCTCAAACTCACCGAGGCTCCTGGCGGAGGCTTTGCCGTTTCATTGATTGCCAAATAATTCAGACTTATGAGAAAAATCCTGTTATCACTGTTTATGCTGATTTCCGTAGCCGCCTCCGCCCAGGACTTCTCGTTCAACGAGATGACCTACAGCCCAGAGGCTACCACCTTCCGTCTCTTTGCCCCTGCCACCGCCAAGAAGGTAGTGGTCAGAATCTATAAGAACGGGATAGGGGGCAAGGCACTGCAATCCGTGAAGATGCAGTATGCCGGCGGACTGTGGACAGCCACCGTCAAGGGCGACCTCATGGGTCGTTTCTATACCTTCGACATGGGGCGTGGCGAGTGCCCTGGCGTCTTTGCCAAAGCCGTTGGTGTCAATGGTCAGCGTGGAGCCATCATCCATGCCGGACAGACCTCTCCCGATGCATGGGATGCCGACCGTCGCCCCGTAGTCAAGTCGCCTGCCGACCTCATCGTCTATGAGCTCCACCATCGCGACTTCTCCATCGCCCGTCCCGGTGCCAAGTATCCGGGCAAGTTCCTCGCCCTCACCGAGCCTTGGGCCATCAACCACCTCAAGCAGTTGGGTGTCAATGCCGTGCATATCCTGCCCAGCTACGACTACGGCTCCGTCGATGAGACGCGACTCAGCGACAATAAGTACAACTGGGGCTACGATCCCGTCAACTACAACGTTCCTGAGGGCAGCTATTCCACCGACCCCTACAACCCCGTAGCCCGTATCCTTGAGTTCAAGCAGATGGTGCAAGCCCTCCATCAGGCAGGTATTGCCGTCATCCTCGATGTGGTGTATAACCATACCTACGACATCGACCACTCCAATTTCCAGCGAACCTATCCCGACTACTATTATAGAGGTAAGAGGTCAGAGGTAAGTGGTAAGATGGAATATTCCAACGGTAGTGGTTGTGGCAATGAGACCGCCTCAGAGCAACCCATGATGCGCCGCTTCATGATGGAGTCTGTGAAATACTGGATAGAGGAATACCACATCGACGGCTTCCGTTTCGACCTCATGGGCTGTCACGACATCGAGACCATGAACCAGATTCGCCGGATGGTCAATCAGATAGACCCCTCCATCTTCATCTATGGCGAGGGGTGGAGTGCAGGTCCCTGTGCCCTGCCTGTCGAGAAGCTCGGCATGAAGGCTAACATCCCGCAGATGCCAGGCATTGCCGCTTTCTCCGACGAGATTCGCGATGCCCTCCGTGGACCCTTCTCTGACGACACCAAGCCCGGTTGGCTGGGTGGTGCTCCCGACTGCGAGGAGAGCCTGAAGTTCGGCATCGTCGGTGCCATTAGTCATCCGCAGGTCGATATGTCCAAGGTGAACTATTCCAAGACTCCCTGGGCGTTAGAACCCACCCAGATGATGTCCTATGTCTCCTGTCACGACGATATGTGTCTGGTAGATCGCCTCAAGGCCAGCATCCCTTCATTGGACAATTTGACTATTTCACCATTGGACAATTTGACTATTTCACCATTGGACAATTTGACTATTTCACCATTGGACAATTCCGACAATCGTCAAATAGTGCAATCGTCCAATAGTCAAATGAACGAGTTGGTTCGCCTCGACCTGCTCGCCCAGACCGCCGTGTTCACCTCGCAGGGCGTACCCTTCATGCTCAGTGGCGAAGAGCTCCTGCGCGACAAGAAAGGCGTCCACAACTCCTTCGAGTCGCCCGACAGCATCAACCACCTCGACTGGTCTAACCTGCAGCGTTACCCCCAGGTGTTCAAATACTATCAGGACCTCATCGCCTTGCGCAAGCATCATCCAGCCTTCCGTTTGGGCGATGCCCATCTCGTGCGCAAGCACCTGGAGTTCCTGCAGACACCTCCCGCTGTCGTAGCCTTCCGCCTGAAGGACTATGCAGGGCGTGACGACTGGCGTAACATCGTTGTTATCCTCAACGCGTCGCGCCAGGCGCAGCAGGTCGCCGTCCCCAAGGCCACCTACACCATCGTCTGCGAGGACGGACACATCAACGAGCAATCCACCAACAAGATCTATGCCAGTCAGGTTACAGTCCATCCTCAGTCTGCCCTGATTATGTACGAGTAGTGTGGGTATAAACAGTTAAAGCGGAGCAACCCTTTTTTCGGTTACTCCGCTTTTTCTCTTTTTCCCTTTCCCGTTTAAACATATACATACTAACATAACATCCGCCCGAAAGCTGACAGATGACTTTCGGGCGGACGATATGAAAAAGTTTTGTTCCGCATTACATCGGGAAAACCTTCTTTCCCTCGAAGTAAGTGGCGGCGGGCTTGGCGTCATGGATTTCGTTCACCGGACAGGTCAGCACGTCCTTGTTGACGAGCAGGAAGTCGGCATACTTGCCAGTCTTGATGCTGCCGCGCTCGTCCTCGATGAACATCTGCTTGGCAATGTTGATGGTCATAGCGTTGATGGCCTGC
>CACXSA010000070.1 GCA_902770195.1 uncultured Prevotellaceae bacterium | reverse complement strand
CAGCGCGGGAGACTTGCTCTTGTCAACGAGCACCTTTCTGCCTTTTCTTACCAATTGTGAAATTGTAGGCATAATTGTTTGTTTTTTAATTAATTATATATTTTGTTATATTTAAATTTCAACCTTACACAATTCGCCCCCTTCATCGAAGTAGGCGGATTTGGGGTGCAAAGGTAGTAACTTTTCCTTGAACCACCTAATATATATGACACAAAAAGTTATCCTACAGGTCTAATTTAACATAAAATAAGAGTTTTGTGTATTATTAACTGTCTGTTTTACGCTCACTTTTCTACTTTTTGCTAACTTTGCAACCACTTTTAGACAACAGCACATATATGAAACTAATTAAAGATAAAGAATTTGGGGGTGAGCGTCCCTTGTTTGCCACCCACGACTTACGCTTAGAGAATATCGTGATTACCGACGGCGAGAGTGGCATTAAACAATGTCAGAATATGGAAGCCAGCAACTGCCGCTTCTATGGTAAATATCCTTGGTGGCACGTTGACGGCGCACTCATCGAGGACTGTTATTTCGCCCTTGACTCCCGTTCTGCCATCTGGTACACCAACGACCTCGTGATGCGTCGTTGCCGTATTGACGCACCAAAATTCTTCCGAGAGATGAAGAATGTGGAATTGGAAGACGTTGAATTGACAGATGCCGATGAAACATTCTGGAAGGTTGACGGACTGAAACTGAAAAACATAAAACTGCATGGTGGCACCTACCCTTTCATGTTTTCAAAGAATATCTACATTGACGGACTGGAAAGCGATTCGAAATACGTCTTCCAATATTGTAAGAACGTAGAGATTCACAATGCCAAGATACTTACCAAAGACTCTTTCTGGGAGTGTGAAAACGTTACCATCTACGATTCTGTGCTGGATGGCGAATATCTTGCTTGGCACTCCAAGAATGTAAGACTGGTGAACTGTCATCTGGCTGGAGAGCAACTCCTGTGCTATGCGAAGGATTTAGTGCTTGAGAATTGTACCTTCGACCGAATGTGCGACCGCATCTTCGAATATTCAATTGTGAATGCAGACATCCGAGGACACATCGAGAATATTAAGAACCCAACCAGTGGACATATTGTTGCCGACTCCGTTGGTTCCATCACCATCGATGAAAATGTTCGCCAACCGAACAATTGTATTATAGAGGTGAGAAGGGAGAAGGGAGATGTAAGATGTAAGATGTGAGAGGTAAGATGTAAGATGTGAGAGGTAAGATGTAAGATGTGAGAGGTAAGATGTAAGATGTGAGAGGTAAGATGTAAGATGTGAGAGGTAAGTAATCGACGAAGTTGCTTTGTACCTTTAGGTCTAAGAAGTAAGAGGTGAGAAAATAGAGACATGAATGCATATTGCTTTGACAAAGTTATAGAACGTCGCGGAACAGGCTGCGTGAAGTGGGACGAGAGCGAAGAAGGTGTTATTCCCTTATGGGTTGCCGACATGGATTTCCCCGTAGCACCAGCCATACAGGAGGCCATCCATAAGCGTGCCAATCACCCTGTGTTCGGCTATACTTTAGTACAGGACGACTACTACGAGGCTATTATTTCATGGTTCCACCGCCGACACCAGTGGACTATCGCGCGCAATCATATATTATATACTATAGGAGTCGTTCCTGCGATGTCTGTAGCCGTCAAGGCTCTTACCATGCCTGGCGAAAAAGTTCTTATTCTGTCACCCGACTATAATTGTTTCTTCAGCAGCGTGAAGAACAATGGTTGCGAGGTGGTGGAGAGTGTGTTGCAATACCGTAGCAATACCAACCGCTTTGAGGTTGACTGGGCGGACTTTGAAGAAAAATGCAAGGACGATAAATGCACCGTCTTTCTGCTTTGCAATCCCCATAACCCTACCGGGCGTGTGTGGACCCGCGAAGAATTACAGCGCATGGCGGACATTTGTCAACGCTATCAGGTGCGCATTGTCAGCGACGAGATACATTGCGAACTTACCATGCCTGGCTTCACGTTCTGTCCGATGGGTACCATAGATTCCACTGCAGTCATCTTGAATTCGCCTTCCAAGTCGTTTAATATCGCAGGACTTCAGATTGCCAACATCATTTGTAGTGATGCTCCTACCCGTCGCCGATTAGACCGAGCCATTAACATCAACGAAGTGTGCGACGTGAATCCGTTCGGTCCTGTAGCACTGATGGCCGCTTACAATGAGAGCGAGCAATGGATGGACGAATTAAACCAGTACATCTGGAACAACTACCTTGTATTGCGCACATTCATCCAGAAGAACATACCGCAATGGAAGGTGATGCCCCTTGAAGGGACCTACCTTGTATGGGTTGACGTCTCTGCAGTTTGTGGCGATTCCGTTGCCACATACTGTGAGCGAATCAAGCAAAAGTGCAAGGTATGGCTGAACCCAGGCACCATGTACGGTCCCACATCAGGCAAAGGCTATCTCCGCATCAACATCGCCTGTCCACAATCAACCCTTTTAGAAGCATTAAACAGATTAACAAAATATGAAGAATGAAGTAAACTCATGGTCAGTGACCTGGGGTGTCCTCATGGCCATCCTCTTTTCGGCAGCAGCTGCCTACCTTGGACTGAAAGTCGGTCAGGTGTTCGAAGCCGCCATTCCCATTGCCATCATAGCTGTAGGAGTATCTACCGCAGCTAAGCGTTCCAACGCCTTGCGCGAAAATGTCATCATCCAGTCTATTGGAGCCTGCTCGGGTGCCGTAGTGGCTGGTGCCATCTTCACGCTCCCCGCCATCTACATCTTACAGGCCAAGTATCCTGAGATGTCAGCAGACTTCCTCAAGATATTCATTGCCTCACTCTTGGGTGGCGTGTTAGGCATCCTGTTCCTCATCCCCTTCCGCCGATATTTCGTCGAGGCTCCCCAGGAACAATTCCCTTTCCCTGAAGCAACGGCTACCACGCAAGTGCTTAAGAGCGGCAACGAGGGAAGCAGCCAGGCAAAGCCCCTGCTCATTGCCGGACTGGTGGGTGGACTTTATGATTTCATTGTGGCCACCTTCGGTTGGTGGAATGAGAACGTCACTTCACGCATGATACCTTTCGGTGATGATTTCGCAGAGAAAACAAAGCTGGTATTTAAAAACAATACGGGGGCTGCCGTCCTCGGCTTAGGATATATTATCGGTTTCCGCTATGCACTTATCATCACGCTGGGCTCCCTGTTTGTATGGTGGCTCGTCGTACCAGGCATGGCCTTGATTTTCCCCGACACGGTATTAAATCAATGGAATCCTGCCATCGACACTGCCGTGGGCGACATGTCTCCCGAGCTCATCTTCACCTCCTATGGGAAATCTATCGGCATTGGCGCCATTGCGATGGCCGGTATCATTGGTATCATCAAATCGTGGGGAGTCATCAAGAGCGCTGTCGGCCTGGCAACAAAAGCAGGAGCAGCCTCTGAGTCACAGGCCGTACAACAAGACCTGCCGTTTAAATTCATTGCCATAGCGGCAACATTGACTTTGGCTATCACCTTCCTGTTCTTTTGGTTCGGAGTGATGGATGGTAACCTGTTGTTTGCCCTCGTAGCCATCATTCTGACAGCAGTCATTGCGTTCCTGTTTACGACAGTAGCCGCCAACGCCATTGCCATTGTAGGTTCCAATCCTGTCAGTGGTATGACACTCATGACGCTCATCCTCGCATCTGTGGTGATGGTTGGCGTAGGACTGAAAGGTACAGGCGGTATGGTGGCCGCCCTCATCATGGGTGGTGTCGTATGTACCGCCCTTTCTATGGCAGGTTCGTTCATAACAGACCTGAAGATAGGTCACTGGTGTGACACCCTGCCTAAGAAACAAGAGACGTGGAAATTCCTCGGCACACTGGTCAGTGCAGCCACAGTTGGTGGTGTCATGATGCTGCTCAACGAGACCTACGGCTTTGCCTCCGGTGCCCTTGCTGCTCCTCAGGCTAATGCAATGGCTGCCGTCATCGATCCGCTGATGAATGGTGTCGGAGCCCCTTGGATTCTCTATGCCCTGGGAGCCATCATCGCCGTGGTACTCACCCTCTGCAAAGTGCCAGCCTTGGCTTTCGCCCTCGGTATGTTCATTCCCATGGAGCTCAATGTACCCTTGCTGATTGGTGGTGCCGTCAACTGGTATGTCACCACCCGCTCCAAGGATGCCGATGTCAACAAGGCCCGCGGCGAGAAAGGCAACCTCATCGCCTCTGGTTTCATAGCCGGCGGTGCCCTCATGGGTGTTATCAGTGCCCTTCTCCGCTTCGGAGGCATCCAGTTCGACTATGCACAATGGTGGGCCAACCCGCTCTCTGAGCTCTGTTCACTCATTGCATACGTCTTGCTGATTGCCTATTTCATACGAGCAACCAAGAAGTAATATGGCGGTATATACCGTTTCACCTATCAAAAACGGGAGAATACTGCATAAAGATGTAAGAATATGGTTATTAATGAGTTTTTTTCCATTAAAATTCAGCGATATGCATGTTTTTTCGTATCTTTGCCATCGTTTTATTTAAAATAGAGGAAGCAACATGAGACTATTTGATGTCTATCCCCTTTTCGATGTGAACATCGTGAAAGGACAGGGATGTAAGGTTTGGGATGACAAGGGGCAGGAGTATCTGGACCTGTATGGCGGACATGCCGTTATCAGCATCGGACACTCGCACCCCCATTATATTAATAAGGTGACGGAGCAGCTGCAGAAGATTGGGTTCTATTCCAACTCGGTAATCAACAAGTTACAAGTGGAGCTGGCCGAGCGACTGGGCAAGATCAGCGGTTATGACGACTATCAGCTGTTTCTGATCAACAGTGGTGCCGAGGCCAACGAGAATGCGCTGAAGCTGGCATCGTTCAAGAACCCGGAAGCTACACGAATCCTAGCTTGCGAGAAATCATTCCACGGGCGTACCAGTCTGGCTGTTGAAGTGACGAACAACCCGAAGATAATAGCCCCGCTGAACGACAACCACCACGTTCGCTTCCTCCCACTGAACGATATCGAGCCGTGGGTGCGCGAGATGTCGCGCGGTGGCGTCTGCGCCGTCATCCTGGAGTGCATCCAGGGTGTGGGTGGCATCCAGATGGCTACGCCCAAGTTCGCCCAAGACCTCGCCTTTGCCTGCAAGCGCTTCGGTGTCACGCTGATCTGCGACGAGATACAATGCGGATATGGTCGTAGCGGTAAGTTCTTTGCCCACCAGTGGCTGGGTATCAAGCCCGACATCATCACCATTGCCAAGGGTATTGCCAACGGATTCCCCATGGGCGGTGTGCTGATTTCGCCCGACTTCCAGCCCGTCTATGGACAGCTGGGCACCACGTTCGGCGGTAATCACCTCGCCTGTGCTGCAGCATTGGCCGTGCTCGATGTCTTCGAAGAGGAGCATCTGGTGGAAAATGCCCAGGAGGTGGGAGAATACCTGATAAACCAGATTAAGCAGATAAAAAGTGACAAGATCAAGGAAGTCAGAGGTCGCGGACTGATGATAGGCATCGACCTGGACTGTCCGCATAAGGACGTGCGTCAGCCACTGATTTACCAAGAGCACTGCTTTACGGGCTGTGCAGGGACGAACATACTGAGACTGTTGCCGCCCCTGTGTCTGACGAAGCAGGATGCTGACGACTTTGTAGAACGACTAAAGCGAGTATTATGAAGATATCGGTCATTGGAGCAGGCGCCATGGGTGGTGCCATTGTTGAGGGACTCGTCAAGGGTAACTATGTAGAGAACCAGGACATCTGTGTGAGCGACCCCTCACAAGCAGCATTAGAACGATTTAAAGCCAATGTTCAGAACATCACGACCGACAACTGTATGTCTGCCAAGAGCGGCGACGTGGTTTTCGTAGTGGTAAAACCTTGGCTGGTAGAAAACGTATTGAAAGACATCAAGGACACGCTGGACTACGAGCGCCAGACGCTGGTCGTGGTAGCGGCAGGCATCACCTCCGAACAACTGAAGGCGTGGATGACGAAGGACGGGCAGTTGCCCGCCATGTTCCTGGCCATTCCGAACATCGCCATCGCACAGTTGGCGTCGATGACGTTCCTGGTGGCTGTAGCGACTGAGTCGCAACATACGGAAAAAGTAAAGGCGCTGTTCGACTCGATGGGCAAGACCATCGTGACGGAAGAAAAGCTGCTGGGGGCAGGCACCACATTGGCTTCCTGCGGCATAGCCTACGCCATGCGCTATATCCGAGCTGCCAGTGAGGGTGGCGTGGAACTGGGCTTCAAGGCCGACTATGCCAAGGAGATAGTGATGCAGACCTTGAAGGGTGCCGTAGAACTGCTGGAAGCCAGTGGACTGCACCCTGAGGCAGCCATCGACCTGGTGACCACACCGGGTGGACTGACCATCAAGGGACTGAACGAAATGGAGCATGCAGGATTTACATCAAGTGTTATTAGAGGATTAAAAGCAGGAGCGAAATAAATTATGGACGAACAACTGAAACAAATTGGAGAGCGGCTGCGCGGACTGCGCGACGTGCTGGACATTCCGATGAGCGAGATGGCTGAGACCATCGGCGTTGACACGGAAAAGTATGAGAAGATAGAGCAGGGTGAGATGGACATCACCATCTCGAACCTGATGAAGATAGCCCGCAAATACGGTGTCTCGACGGAAGAGCTGATCTTTGCCGAGGCACCGCACATGAAGTCATACTACGTGACCCGCAAAGGACAAGGCCTGTCCATCGAGCGCACCAAGGCCTACAAGTACCAGTCGCTGGTGGGCGGCTTCGTCAACCACAAGGCCGACGTGTTCATCGTCACCGTTGAGCCCAAGCCGGGAGCCCGCACCATCTATAAGAACACCCACCCCGGCCAGGAGTTCAACATGGTGCTGGAGGGTAAGATGGAACTATACATCGGTGGCAAGACCATCGAGTTGGAAGAGGGCGACAGCATCTATTTCGACTCCACCAAGCCCCACGGCATGCTGGCCATAGGCGACAAGGCGGTGAAGTTCTTAGCATTTACGGTAGAATAAACGACCCACCCCCATCCCCTCCCTGAATGGAGGGGAGTAATTACCAACCAAAACAGATTATATTCATGGAAGATAATAAAAGAATAGAAGGAGTATCTACTCCCCTCACTCACAGGGAGGGGCAGGGGGAGGGTCTCCTGAAAAGATTTTTGAAACAAACCACCTTTACGTCAGTAGAGGATTACAACAAACACCTGGAGTTCATCATCCCCGAGAACTTCAACTTCGCTTACGACGTGATGGACGTATGGGCAGAGGAAAAGCCCGACGGACTCGCCCTGCTGTGGACTAACGACCAGGGCGAGGAGATTCGCACCACCTTCCGACAGCTGAAGGAGCAGAGCGACCAGGCTGCCAGCTATCTGCAGACATTGGGCATCGGCAAGAACGACCCCGTGATGCTGATTCTGAAGCGCCGCTACGAATGGTGGGTAATCATGCTCGCCTTGCACAAGATTGGCGCCATCGTCATTCCCGCCACCCACATGCTGACCAAGCACGACATCGTATATCGCAACACCCGTGCCTCGGTGAAGGCTATCATCTGCGTGGATGATGCCTACGTGGTAAGCCAGATTCAGGCCGCCAAGGCTGAGAGTCCCACGGTGAAGCAGTATATTATGGTGAAATCCTCCCCAAGCCCCTCCGAGGGAGGGGATGTTGAGATACATAATTCCGCTGCTTCATGTAACCAGACACCCCCTCCCTCGGAGGGGCTTGGGGAGGCCTTCCACGACTATCTGTCGGAGGTGGTGAATGCCCCCAAGTTTGTGAAGCCCGCCTTCGTCAACGACAACAACGACACCATGCTGATGTACTTCACCAGCGGTACCAGTGGCGAGCCGAAGATGGTGGCGCACGACTTCCTGTATGCTATGGGCCACCTGACCACCGGCGTTTTCTGGCACAACCTGCACGAGGGTTCGCTGCACCTGACCGTCGCCGACACCGGATGGGGCAAGGCCGTCTGGGGCAAGTTCTACGGACAGTGGTTTGCCGGTGCTACGGTGTTCGTCTTCGACCATGAGAAGTTCAATGCCGACACGCTGTTGCGCCAGATAGAGAAATATAAGGTGACCTCGTTCTGTGCACCGCCCACCATCTATCGCTTCATGATTCGCGAAGACCTGTCGAAGTACGACCTGAGCAGTCTGGAGTACTGCACCACGGCCGGCGAGGCCCTGAACCCTGCCGTGTTCGACAAGTTCTACGAGAAGACGGGCATCAAGATGATGGAAGGCTTCGGACAGACCGAGACCACCATGACGCTGGGCACCTTCCCGTGGATGACGCCGAAGCCCGGCTCGATGGGCATTCCCAACGCCCAGTACCACATCGACCTGCTGCGTGCCGACGGCACACCGTGCGAGGACGGTGAGAAGGGTGAGATAGTAATCCGTGTGGGCGACCGCAAGCCCATCGGACTGTTCAAGGAATACTACCGCGACCCCGAGCTGACCAAGGAAGCTTGGCACGACGGCATCTACCACACCGGCGACATGGCATGGCGCGACGAGGACGGCTACTACTGGTTCGAAGGCCGCATCGACGACGTCATCAAGTCCTCGGGCTACCGCATCGGTCCGTTCGAGGTGGAGAGTGCACTGATGACCCACCCCGCCGTCGTGGAATGCGCCATCACGGGCGTGCCCGACGACATCCGCGGCATGGTGGTGAAGGCCACCGTGGTGCTGGGCAAGGAGTGGAAGGACAAGGCCGGCGACGACCTCGTGAAGGAACTGCAGCAGCATGTCAAGAAGGAGACCGCTCCCTACAAATACCCCCGCATCGTGGAGTTTGTCGATGAACTGCCCAAGACCATCTCGGGCAAGATACGCCGAGTAGAGATAAGACAACGCGACAATAAAGCAGAGTAAGGCACTCTGTAGAACAGAAACAGACAACGTACACGAAGAAAAAGAAGAAAAAAATGAAGAAAAACGAGAAATTTGTCATTACCATCAACCGCGAGCTGGGTTCCGGCGGACGGACAGTAGGGCGCTTGCTGGCAACGCGTCTGCAAGTGAAGTATTACGACAAGGCCCTCATCGAGCAGCTTACCAAGAAGTTCAACCTCTCTGCCGAAGAGATAGAGCGCATCAAGGGTCAGAAGAAGACCTGGTGGAACGAATTCAACAACTACTATAAGGTGCTCAACTCTACCGTCATGCCCATGGAAGCCGAGACGGTGATAACCACCAACATCCTCTACAATACCGAGAAGGAAATACTCACCACCCTGGCCAAGGAAGAATCGTGCGTGGTGGCAGGCAGAAGCGGCTTCCTCGTATTCCGCGACCACCCCAACCACCTCAACGTCTTCATCGAGGCTTCGATGGAACATCGCATAGAGCGACTGGTGCGCAAGAAGAACATCATGCGTCAAGAGGCCATCGATATCATCAACAAGGTGGACAAAGAGCGAGAAATCTTCATCCAGAAATATGAAGACACATCGCGCTACGACACTCGCAACTACCATCTCATCATCAATATGGACGAGTTGAGCGAAGAGGGTGCCGTAGATGTCATCATGAGCTACATCAACGCCCAAACCGAATAAAAAAAAGACTCTGAGCATGAACCACCGCATTGTCATCAAAGTGGGTTCCAACGCACTGACGCGCCCCGACGGACGGCTCGACGTGACGCGCATGTCGGCACTGGTCGACCAGATAGCGTGGCTGCGCTCCAAAGGCTACGAGGTGATACTCGTGTCCAGCGGTGCCGTGGCCTGCGGGCGCCGCGAACTGGACATAGCGCACGAGCTCGACTCCGTGGAGCAGCGCCAGCTGTTCTCCGCCATGGGCCAGGCCAAGCTCATCGGACTCTACTCCCGGCGAGCAGTATGATAATCAGCGCGCCTGCATGACCGTGATGCTCGAGAACGGCGTGCTGCCCATCGTCAACGAGAACGACACCGTCTCAGTCACCGAGCTGATGTTCACCGACAACGACGAGCTCTCGGGGCTCATTGCCCGGATGATGCAGGCCGACACGCTGGTCTTGCTCAGCAACATCGACGGCATCTTCACCGGCAATCCTGCCGACCCGCAGTCGCAGCTTATCAAGGAGGTGCTGCCCGGCACCGACCTCTCCGACTATATCCAGACCGAGAAGAGCTCGGCCGGTCGCGGCGGCATGCAGTCGAAGTACGCCACAGCCGTCCGCGTCCAGCAGGCAGGCATCCGCGTCATCATTGCCAACGGCAAGCGCGACAACATCCTCATCGACCTGACGGAACACCCGGAAACCACTCCCCATACGGAGTTTGCACCCCTGCAATGAGGTCGCAGGATGACTTTCTAGCCCGTTGCACCCCTGCAATGGGGTCGCAGGATGAATTTCTAGCCCATTGCACCCCTGCAATGAGGTCGCAGGACGACTTTCTAGCCCGTTGCACCCCTGCAATGGGGTCGCAGGATGACTTTCTAGCCCGTTGCACCCCTGCAATGGGGTCGCAGGATGAATTTCTAGCCCGTTGCACCCCTGCAATGAGGTCGCAGGATGAATTTCTAGCCCGTTGCACCCCTGCAATGAGGTTGTAGGTTATCAGAAAATAAGAGTATATACAAAGAGAAGACTATGCAATTAGAGGAGACATTCAAGAAAGTGAAGCGCGCCAGCAAAAGCCTGGCACTGCTCAGCGACCAGCAGCGTAACAAGATTCTGCTGGCTGTGGCCGACGCCATCATCGACCAGCAGGAGCGCATCCTGACGGCGAACGCCGGAGACTTGGCCAAGATGGATGCTAAGAATCCGCTCTACGACCGTCTGCAGCTGACCCACAAGCGACTTAGCGACATTGCCGGCGACATGCGCAATGTGGCCAGCCTGCCTTCGCCATTAGGACACGTCACCAAAGAGAAGACGCTGCCCAACGGACTGCGCCTGCACCGCGTCAGTGTGCCCTTCGGTGTCATCGGCATGATTTACGAGGCCCGTCCTAACGTGACCTACGACGTCTTCTCGCTCTGCTTCAAGAGTGGCAATGCCTGTGTGCTGAAGGGTGGAAGCGATGCCGACCTCTCTAACCAGGCATCGGTAGAGCTTATCCACGAGGTGCTGGAGCGCTTTGGCGTCAATCCCGACGTGGTGACCCTGCTACCTGCCACCCACGAGGCTACCGGCGAGATGCTGAATGCAGTAGGCTACATAGACCTGTGCATACCCCGTGGCGGTCGCCGCCTCATCGACTTCGTGCGCGACACGGCACGCATCCCCGTCATCGAGACGGGTGCCGGTGTGGTGAACACCTACTTCGACAAGGAGGGCGACCTGGAGATGGGCAAAGCCATCATCTGCAATGCCAAGACCCGCCGTGTCAGCGTCTGCAACGCCCTCGACTGCCTCATCATCCACGAACAGCGACTGGGCGACCTGACAGAACTGGTCAAGCCCCTACACGACCACAAGGTAACGCTCTATGCGGATGCCCCTGCCTATCAGTTGCTGGCAGGCCACTATCCCGACGTCTTGCTGCAGCCCGCCACAGAGGAGTCGTTCGGCACAGAGTTCATGGACTATAAGATGGCTATCCGCACGGTAGCCTCGCTCGAAGAGGCACTGGCGCACATCGACCAGCACGGCAGCGGACACAGCGAGGCCATCATCACGCAGAACGAGCAGACCGCCCGTCGGTTCCAGCAGCATGTGGATGCCGCCTGCGTCTATTGGAATGCGCCCACCTCGTTTACCGACGGTGCCCAGTTCGGCTTAGGTGCAGAGATAGGCATCTCAACCCAGAAACTTGGTCCCCGCGGTCCGATGGCCCTGGAGGAGATTACCACCTACAAGTGGATTATCGAGGGAGAAGGACAAGTGAGGGCGTGACATTGGCCCCCTAAGTTAGGGGGCTACAGGGGTCTGAACAAGTGCAGGCTCCAAATAAAATAACAATAACTGGTCTGATAAACGCTTGTTCAGACCCCCATCCCCCCTAACTTAGGGGGACCAAAATTATGCATACCTTTATAAACGTAGAAGACCTGGGACCATTGGATAAGGCAATGGCTGAGGCATTTGAGATTAAGAACGACAGGTTTAAGTATCAACATCTGGGTAAGAACAAGACCCTGATGATGATATTCTTTAATAATAGTCTGCGCACCCGTCTATCGACCCAGAAGGCTGCCATGAACCTGGGCATGAACGTCATCGTATTGGACGTGAATGCCGGTGCATGGAAACTGGAGACTGAGCGTGGTGTCATCATGGACGGCGACAAGTCGGAACACCTGTTGGAGGCCATCCCCGTGATGGGCTGTTACTGCGACTTGATTGGCGTACGAAGCTTTGCCGGTCTGACCGACCGCGAATACGACTATGCCGAGACCGTGCTGCAGCAGTTCATCAAGTATAGTGGCAAGCCCGTCTTCGCCATGGAGACCGCTACCGTACACCCTCTGCAGGCCTTTGCCGACCTGATCACCATCGAGGAGTACAAGACACTTAACCGTCCGAAGGTCGTCCTGACCTGGGCTCCCCACTGCCGTGCTTTGCCACAGGCGGTACCCAACTCGTTTGCCCAATGGATGAATGCTGCTGATGTCGATTTCGTCATCACACACCCTGAGGGTTATGAACTCGACCCGAAGTTTGTGGGCAATGCCCGTGTGGAGTACGACCAGAAGAAAGCCTTCGAGGGTGCTGACTTCATATACGCCAAGAACTGGTCGAACCCCGGCGTCACCAATCCCGCCGACTATGGCAAGATAACCAGTAAGGACATGTCGTGGACGGTTGACACCGAGCACATGTCGTGGACCAACAACGCCAAGTTCATGCACTGCCTGCCCGTACGCCGTGGCCTCATCGTGACGGACGACGTCATCGAGAGTCCGAACAGCATCGTCATCCCCGAGGCAGCCAACCGCGAAATCAGTTGCTCCGTGGTCATCAAGCGCATGCTCGAAGCATTGAACAAATAGTCAAATAGTAAATTGTCTAATCGACCTCGGTCGCTTTGCACCTTGGTCAAAGAAATAGTCCAATAAACAATGGTTTCTTTTGAATGCGACTATAACAACGGGGCACACCCGAAAGTACTTGAGAATCTGATAAAGTACAATGACGCCAAGCCCACACCCTATGGCTTCGACGAGTTCAGCAATCGTGCCAAAGACCGTATCCGTGAAGCTATCGGCATGCCCGATGCTCAGATATTCTTCCTGACGGGTGGCACGCAGACCAACGCTACCACTATCGACTCCATGCTCTACCAGTATGAGGGTGTCATCTGTGTTGGCTCGGGCCACATCAATGTGCACGAGGCCGGTGCCGTGGAGTTCACAGAACACAAGATTATCACCATCCCCGATAACGACGGCAAGATGGAAGCCCAGACGCTCGACAAGTATCTGGACGACTTCTACCACGATGGCAATCGCGATCATGCCGTACACCCGGGATTGGTGTATATCACCTTCCCCACCGAACTGGGAACACTCTATACTGCCCGCGAACTGGATGACATCTATCAGGTGTGCCAACGCTATGACATACCTCTTTATATTGATGGTGCCCGACTGGGCTACGGACTGATGGCTGAAGGCAGCGATGTCACCCTACCCTATCTGGCCCGTCATTGTGACGTATTCTATATTGGCGGCACGAAGATTGGCGCCCTCTGTGGCGAGGCTGTTGTGTTTACCAACCGTCAGGCCCACAAGCACTTCTTCTCCATTCAGAAGCAGCATGGTGCCGTTATTGCCAAGGGAGCACTCATCGGTCTGCAGTTTGAAGCCTTGTTCACGGATAATCTCTATCTTGAATTGTCCTCGCATGCCATTCGTATGGCTATGGAGATGAAGAAGATTTTCCAGGAAAAAGGTTACCACTTCTACGTCGATTCTCCCACTAACCAACAGTTCATTGTGTTGCCCGATGCGGAGGTAGAACGGTTGTCGCAACACATGGAGTTTACCCATTTCGGGAAAGCAGACAAGCACCAAACCATCTGCCGTTTCGTCACTAGTTGGGCAACAACGGAAGACGACATAAACGAATTGAAGCGCCTACTTTAGGCGCTTCATTAGTTTCTGAGCTTTCTTCTCAACCTTTTTGATAACCTCATCGGGATGCCAACTGCCAAAAACATTGGCAAGGGTATATTTGCGGGCTTCCTCGTCCGTCATAATGGTCTCGTCGGTATGACGCTGTTCCGTAACTGTTTCCTGTCCGTCCTCCATCTTCTTGCGTTTCATCCAAAAGGTCAGGACGTTGGTCTTTGGCGTAATATCTTCTCCCTGAACATTCTTCGTATGATATTCCTTAAAGATACTCGTCACCGTGTTCATGCCACGGACGTCAAAGCGGTTAGGATTCAACTTCTCTGGCGAAAGCAATGTGGTATGAAGCCAGATGCATCGGGGCACGGAATGCCAGCCACGTGCATATTCGAAAGGAGAAACGATGTTCTCAATGGTGCAGCTATTGAACACATAGCCCCAATGGGTCTTGGAAGTCTTGGGAGCCGCTATCACATCACGCCCGGAGCCGTCAGCATTACGCTTCTCCGTCACGATGCGGCAACGCTCAAACCACACGTCGCCATCGCCACAGATAAAATCCACCGTGCCGTGAATTTCCGAGTCCTGGAAATAATGCTGGCACAGGTCGTTATCAGAATAATAAGTATCTTGATAAGATAACAGCATTACACGATTGCAAATGGTATGCGTACCCTTATCCTGCAAGGTTACGGCACGTCCGGCAAAACCCGCAGCATAATAGTCCATGTCATTCTTTAGTGTCAGGTCCTGGAAATAGTTGTTTGAACCACGATTCACGAAAATGGCCGTTTTGCTGATACCTTCTTGTTTGACATCGGGCTTATTCTGGATGACGGTTCCCTCCATGCTCTGCCCTATCAGCGCTATGTTATGACCGGTAATCTTGGTCAGCACGGTTGTTCCTAGATCGTAGAATCCATCTGGAATCAAGATGTAAAGACGTTCCGCATCCACATTGGCATTACGCTGGTTGGCCTTTTCTATGGCTGCGAGAATACTTTGTGCATCACTGGGCTTCACAACAATAACCTGCTGCGAAAAACCCACATAAGAACATAAAAAACAGGAAAGGACAAGTAGTATTCGTTTCATTTGCAGTTTATTTTGCCTGCAAAGTTACTTGTTTTAGTGCTCACCAACAAATTTTTTCCCACAAAACTGCACGAAATTCAAAAAATAAGCGTAACTTTGCACCCGCTAACAGCAATCGGGATGTAGCGCAGTTGGTAGCGCACTACGTTCGGGACGTAGGGGTCGGGCGTTCAAGTCGCCTCATCCCGACCAAAGGGCAACAATCGAACTATCGGTTGTTGCCTTTTTCTTTCTCATCCAGGAACAGAGGTTATTTGTGTCTTTTCAGATATTCTGCAAAGATACGGGCGGCACTCTCCACCTTGGCAGCACAAGGGCGCGTCTTGTAATATTCCGCCGTACGAGGTGATGCCACATAGCTGCATTGCGCTTTCTCGTGACCTTTCAGTCCCAATATCTCTGCACAGATAAGGCTACCGTTTTCAGCCTGCGACTGGGCAAGCAGTTCTTGCACCACCTTGTAGCAGGCCGACTTGCCCTCGCGGTCACTGCCCTCTGTCTGTCCACAGTCGAGACCCACCAGCATGACGATGCCGGAAACAGCTCCGCACATCATGCGCATTCGACCTACGCCACCACCGAATCCGGCAGCAATTCGCTTGGCCATCGTCTCATCCAGTCCATACAAGTCGCTGAAGGCTGCGACAACACTCTGGCAGCATCCGTAACCTGCCATAAAATTCTCGACAGCACGCGCTACCCGCTCGTCTAGTTCCTGCGCTGTCATCTTCCTATCATCGGTAATCATAATTTCTAATTACTAATTTCTAATTATATTTGCTATATTCAGATGACAAAGTTACGAAGAATTTGGCAATACAGCAAATGAGCAACGAAATACCTTGTTAATTGTTCTTAAATATAGGAAAGTTGATTTGGATAGTTGGAATTTACTGAGTAATTTTGTAGGTCTAAACGAATACACATCAATTATTATTCATTTTATACTCATACAAAAATGATTTATTCAAAGGAAGTTGAAAACATGTGTAGCGTCTGCAAAGGTGCTTACCATGGACCTGCACCCATTCCCGAGGAGGGAAAATGGATTCAGGCAAAAGAGATTAAGGACATTTCGGGTTATACCCACGGTATTGGCTGGTGTGCACCTCAGCAGGGTGCCTGCAAGCTGAGCTTGAACGTCAAGGACGGCATCATCCAGGAGGCTTTGGTGGAGACTATCGGTTGCACCGGTATGACTCACTCAGCAGCTATGGCCAGTGAAATTCTTCCTGGCAAGACCTTGCTGGAGGCTCTGAACACCGACTTGGTTTGCGACGCTATCAACACCGCTATGCGCGAGTTGTTCCTGCAGATTGTCTATGGCCGCACACAGAGTGCTTTCTCTGAGGGTGGTCTGGCTATCGGCGCTGGTCTGGAAGACCTTGGTAAGGGTCTTCGCTCACAGACAGGTACACTCTATGGCACTGTTGCCAAGGGTACCCGTTACCTCGAGCTGACTGAGGGTTACATCACCAAGATGTATCTCGACGCCAACAACGAGGTTTGCGGTTACGAGTATGTACACCTGGGCAAGATGATGGAAGCCATCAAGAACGGAATGGATGCCAACGAGGCTATGAAGAAGAACACCGGTTCTTACGGTCGTACGACTGAGGAGCAGGGTGCAGTAAAGGCTATTGACCCACGTAAAGAATAAAGGAGGATACGACAATGATTAGAAAAGTACAGTTTGAGAGTCAGGAGCGCCGTATCAACC
>CACXSA010000069.1 GCA_902770195.1 uncultured Prevotellaceae bacterium | reverse complement strand
GGCCTCTATAATAGTACATTTTCAGTTCGTCAGTAATGATGAAAGGAACGATGTTGTTAGCCAGACATTCCTTGAACATCAGCAAACGACCAACTCTGCCATTGCCATCCTGGAAAGGATGAATCTGTTCGAAACGGACGTGAAAATTCAAGATATTTTCAAACGTCTGCTGGCGATTGTGATAATAGTCAGTAAGTAGTGTTTTTAACTCCTTATGTACATCTTCAGGAGGACAGGTTTCCTGACCTCCTACTTCATTAGGGAGTCGTTTGTAGTCTCCTACTGCAAACCAGTCTCTTCTGCTGTCTGATGTTCCAGACTTCAATAGCAGATGGAGATGCTTGATAAATTTTTCCGTAAGCCGTTCTTCTGCATGGTCAATGATAAAATCGATACAACGGAAGTGGTTGACCGTCTCAAGAATATCATCCACATTCACTGTTTGGTCAGTGATACCGATGGTGTTTGTCTCAAAGATATAACGCGTCTGTTCATGAGTCAGCTTACTACCTTCAATATGATTGGAATTGTAGGTCAAGTCAATTTGAGTACGATGATAGATGCTGCCTTTTAATCGTGATACTTTTTGCTCTCTTAGTGTTATTAATAGTGGAGATAGCTTTTTCTTTGCTGCTTTTCGTTTAGGCAGTACAGCATCAGCTGGAATATTCCATGTTTTTCCTATCAAGAATGCTCCCTCTATCTTTCCTTGCGCACAATAGTTTCTTGCTGTACGCTCAGAGATGCCATATTTCTCTGCAAACTGAATGACTGAAATATATTCCATAAATTCTATCGGCAAGTTTTTATTCCGTTTCCTGCTGCAAATATACTAAAAATTGCCGATACCGGCAAGAAATAGCCTTAAAACTTCTAATATACTTTTTGTATGCGCATAATATCCTGTATATTACTGCCAATACTCATCATGCCGAGGCTTATCATCAGGGCGAGGATGGTGGCAGAGATTGAACGGGAATTGTCAACGAGCCACAGGAGAATGCTTGATTGCACATGTATGGTGAACAAGGGTATGTCTGCTGGTGTGGTAAGGATAAAGGCTAATGTGACGGCTCCGCTGATGATGCCAATGACGAAAGCAGCAACCATCGCCATCTTGTAGCGACGGATGGTGGCCTCCTGGTGCTGACGAACATACTCCACAGCATCAAGTCGTCGAGTGAGTGAGGCCATGAAGTCGACTTTATCGTCGAAATGTGGCTTCTGGGCGAGGAACAATTCCTCAAGTGCTTTGTCTTTCATAACTTCAGTCTTGCTTTAAGTTTGTCGCGTCCTCGTGAAAGCTGTTTCTTCACTGCGTCTTCCGAGGTGTCAGTAATAGCGGCTATCTCCTTGATGTCGTAGCCGTTCAGATAATAGAGGGTGATAGCCGAGCGTTCTTTGGGTGGCAAAGTGCGTAAGGCAAGGTAGAGATCCTGGTGCTCAAAGCTGTCATCAGTGGCATGGGGACTGATGAGTGTACGGGCTTCGTCGAGTGTTTCAGTGGTACGAATACTTGCCCTATGGTTGAGGAAGGTGTTATGGGCTATCTTGAAAAGCCAAGAGCGGAAACGTCCCTTCTCCTGGTAGCCTGCCGACGAGAGGTAGGCCTTTACCAACGAGTCTTGTGCCAAGTCGTCAGCTTCGTTCTTATTACCACAGCAGAGGGCGAGCAAGAAACCGCGAAGGGCCTCTTGCTCACGCTCTACATGGGCTATGAACTCATTGCGTGTCACAACCTATTCCGGAAGGGTGGTAACTTGTTTCTCCTCAGCTTCTATCTCCTTGGCCAGCATCTTCTTGCCAACACTATAGTTTACAAGGAAAGCTATGCCGACAGCCAGTAGAATCAAACCGATACAAACAGAGGCCATTGGGTCGTCCGAACCACCTCCACCAACAAAACCGAGCCATGCTCCAAAGCCTATAAAACCCAGTCCAATCATAGCGGTCAGGCTTCCCCAAAGCAGTTTTGTGAGCAGCTTTTCTTTCAAAAGCCTTGGCTTAGGCGAAAATTTCTTCATCCATTCTTCGATATTCATTTCCGGATTCTTCTCGATGGCGGCCAGCACAATCTGCGTGCGCTGGTTGGTCTCGTTCATCTTTTTGCGGATAGCAAGCCATACGACCATGATGGGCAGCACGCATCCGCAGGCAATAGGTACTAAGATGGCAACTAAATTTTCCATAATTCTTTCTTCTTTTTATTGTTAAACTTCTGTTTTCTTGAACCGATTCATATAAATAACCGTTCAGAATAACAAAAGGTGACATCGGACAACAAAATTCTTATCGTATTAAGGAAATACGATAGGTAGGACTGGCACTATTCTGTTCACTGGACTAATGTGCTTCAAGCCAGTTCTCACCGAAGCCGGAGTCGGCGACGAGGGGAACAGCCATGTGGAAGGCGTTCTGCATCTCTTCGAGGACGATACGCTCCACCTTTTCCTTCTCTTCTGGATAGACGCTGAAGTTGAGTTCGTCGTGTACCTGGAGGATCATCTTACTCTTGATGCCTTCGGCCTTGAAACGATTGAAGATATGGATCATAGCCACCTTAATAATATCGGCAGCAGTGCCCTGAATCGGGGCATTGATGGCATTACGCTCTGCAAAGCCACGAACGGTAGCATTTGCACTATTGATATCTGGCAAGTAGCGACGACGTCCGAATAGGGTAGTGACGTAGCCTTGTTTTCTGGCTATTTCTTTCGATTTCTCCATGTAGTCATGCACTTCTGGGAATGTCTGGAAATATCCGTCTATCAGCATCTTAGCTTCGTCGCGAGGAATGTCCAGGCGTTCTGCAAGACCAAAGACGGTGATGCCATAGATGATACCAAAGTTGGCGCGTTTCGACTTGGTTCGTTCATCGCGAGTCACCTCTTCGATAGGCTTCTTGTAGATGTTGGCAGCAGTAGCAGCATGCAGGTCTTTGCCCTCGCGGAAAACCTCAATCATATTAGGATCTTGTGAGAGATGAGCCATCACTCGAAGCTCAATCTGACTGTAGTCTGCAGAGAAGAACATACAACCAGGTTCAGGTATGAAGGCCTTGCGAATCTCCTTGCCATCCTCGCCACGAATAGGAATATTCTGCAGGTTGGGGTCAGAAGATGACAGGCGTCCTGTGGCTGTGATGGTCTGATTGAACGAGGTATGGATATGACCAGTTCGTGGGTTAATCAGTTTGGGAAGTGCGTCGATATAGGTGCCAATCAGCTTTTTCAACCCTCTGTGTTCCAGGATGTCAGCAACTATTTCGTGCTTGTTCTTGAGCTGTTGCAATACTTCCTCGGAGGTGATATACTGACCCCTTTTGGTTTTCTTGGCTTTCTCGATAATCTTCAGCTTATCGAACAGGATTTCACCCACCTGTTTGGGTGATGCGATATTGAATTGCTCGCCAGCCAGTTCGTAGATGCGGTGCTCTATCTCGTTCATGCGAGTGGTAAACTGCTTGCTGGTTTCTGCTAACGACTCCGTATCCAGACAGACACCATTCATCTCCATCTCCGCGAGGACTGGCATCAGAGGCATCTCAATATTATAAAAGAGGTCTTCACACTCCAAGCGCTTCAATTCCGGCTCCAGCTTGTTCTTCAACTGAAGGGTGATGTCGGCATCCTCGCAAGCATATTCATAGACAAGGGTAGGGGAGAGGTCTCGCATAGAACGCTGATTCTTTCCCTTGGGTCCTATGAGTTCGTCGATATGGATGGTCTGATAATGCAGATACACCTCAGCCATATAGTCCATGTTGTGACGTAACTCTGGTTGTATGAGATAGTGGGCAATCATCGTGTCCCACATGGGACCATCAAGACGGACATCATAGTTGCGCAATACCTCAAGGTCGTATTTTAAATTTTGACCAACCTTGAGGATTTTTGGATCTTCGTAGAGCGGTTTAAAGATATTAACAATTTGCAACGCTTCTTCACGATTGGCAGGAATGGGCACGTAAAAGGCCTTATGTTCTTCGACTGAGAAGCTCAAACCCACCAATTCTGCGTCGATTGCCGAGGTTGAAGTGGTTTCCGTATCTAGAACGAGAAAATCTTTTGTCATGAAAAAATCATAAAGATTTCTCATATCTTCCTCTTTTTCAACGAGTTTGTATTCGTTAGTGACTGTTTTTAACGTCTCAAAACTCGAAAATTCTGACTCACTCGACCCCTCGGACGCAAAATCTGCAAAGAGATCGAGTTGTAGATTAACAGGTTTTGGCTTTGCTTCAGGTTTTTTAAGAATCTTGTTTGCCAAGCTCTTCAACTCCAGTTCTTCGAAAATTTTGGCAAGTTCACCCTCGTTGGGTTGTGTCACCTTCAACTCATCCATGTTGAGGCTGATGGGAACATCTGTTTTGATGGTTGCCAGAAATTTGGAGAGTTTGATATCATCAATGTGTTCTGCCACTTTTTTCTGCAGGGCACCCTTGATTTCTGAAGTGCGACTGATAAGTTCCTCGACAGTACCAAACTCATTGATTAGTTTGACAGCTGTCTTCTCACCCACACCAGGACAACCCGGGAAGTTATCTGAGGAATCACCCATCAATGCCAGAAGATCAATAACTGCCTCTGTCGATGGAATGGCATATTTTGCCTTTACCTCTTCAGGACCCATTACTTCATAGCCTCCTCCGTGACGCGGTCGGTAGATTTTCACATTATCTCTTACCAATTGACCATAGTCTTTATCAGGGGTCAGCATATAGGTGTCAATACCCTGCTGGCCTGCTTGGGTTGCTAAAGTACCTATGACATCATCTGCCTCATAGCCTTCTGCTTCAAGAATGGGAATGTTCCAAGCCTTAAGAATCTGCTTGATGATGGGTACTGACTGTTTGATATCCTCAGGAGTTGCTTCACGCTGAGCCTTATAAGCCGGATATGCCTCACTACGGAAGGTTGGTCCGTGAGGATCGAAGGCTACTCCAAGATGAGTAGGCTGTTCTTTGCTAAGAACCTCCTGTAGTGTATTTAGAAAACCCATAATTGCCGATGTGTTCAGACCTTTTGAGTTGATACGTGGACTCTTAATGAACGCATAATAAGAGCGATAAATCAATGCATAAGCATCTAAGAGAAATAGCTTTTCCATATAACAATATTTATTTTCTGCGTAAAATTACTAAAAAATTGGGTAATTATTAATATTTTTACTATTTTTGTCACAAAAATCTGCTTTTATGGATTATTTATCAATCATACGTAAACCAATTGAATCGGATTTGAACTCCTTTATCGAGTTGTTCAATCATAGTTTGGAACATGATTATGGACTGCTTTCGTCTGTTTTGTCACACATTCGTCAGCAGGGTGGAAAACGAATGCGTCCTATTTTGATGTTGTTGATGGCAAAGAATTATGGTAAGATTACTAACGTCACGCAATACTCAGCAGTAGGATTGGAATTGTTGCATACAGCCTCATTGGTTCACGATGATGTGGTGGATGAAAGCGGTGAGCGCAGAGGACAGGCATCGGTGAATGCTACGTATAACAATAAGGTGGCCGTACTGGTTGGCGATTTTATCCTTTCTACCGCTTTGCTTCATGTGAGTTTCACGAATAACCAGCAGATTATAGAGTATCTGGCAGAACTCGGTCGTACGCTTGCTGCCGGTGAGGTTCTGCAGCTTTCTAATATAGACAATCAGGAGATCAGCGAGGATGTTTATTATGAAATCATCAAGAACAAGACAGCTGCTTTGTTCGAGGCCTGTGCTGCTATTGGTGCCCTTTCAGCAAATGCTTCTGATGTAGAGGTTCAGAAAGCGAAGGAATTTGGTCGGAATCTTGGTATTATGTTCCAGATTCGTGATGATATTTTTGATTATTTCGATTCGAAAGAGATAGGTAAACCTACAGGCAATGATATGGCTGAGGGTAAGCTGACACTTCCTGTTATTTATGCATTGAACAATACAAATTTTGACGCTATGGTTACCCTTGCCAAAAAGGTGAAGGCTCGTACAATCAATACTGATGAAATTGCTGTTTTAGTTGAGTTTACTAAACAAGAAGGTGGTATTGATTATGCCGAGAAGAAAATGGCGGAAATCAGTAAGCTGTGCATGGATTATCTAGAAAATAGCGTAAAAGATAAGGCTGTCAAGGAAGCCTTGACAGCCTATGTTGACTACGTTGTTAGACGTAACTATTAGTGTAGAATAGTCTTTCGCTTAGAAGAATTTCACTTCCTTACCTTCCAGTTCGCTAAGGATCAAGTTTGCCAGACGACTGGTACCCAGACGGAAATAGTAGTTGGTGAGCCATTTCTCGCCCAATACTTCCTTGACAATGGTATAATAGGTGAGGGCATCCATTACGCTGTTAATGCCACCAGCAGGTTTCAAACCAATCATGATACCTGTTTTTTCGTAGTATTCCTTAATAGCCTGACACATCACGTAAGCAGCCTCAGGAGTAGCACTTACTTTTTCCTTACCTGTTGATGTCTTGATATAGTCTGCTCCTGCATACATTGAAAGCAATGATGCCTTCTTGACATTTGACAGATTCAGCAGGTCGCCAGTTTCCAGAATCACTTTCATGGGCACGTCGCCACAGGTGGCTTTCTGCTCTGAAATCTCATCACAAACGGTCTCATAGTCACCTGCAAGGAATTCACCAACATGCATCACGATATCTACGTTCTTGGCACCATCACGAATAGCCAGTCCTGTTTCAGCAATCTTGATCTCTGCCAAACCTTGTGATGAAGGGAAGCATCCGCTAACACAAGTAGGAATGACATCTTCTACCTCTAATGAGTCACAAACCAGTTTGGTAAAACGAGGGTAGGTGACAATGGTTGCTACGTTAGGCATGTCAGGGTATTCGTGAGCAAATCTGTTCACCTTTTCAACCAGTTGCAGAACGCTCTCAGCAGAATCTTGTGTTGTCAAAGTTGTCAAACAGATGCTGGCAAACATGAAACGCTTCACTTCTGGAGTATCATTTTCAGGTACTTTCTCAGCGATAATCTTCTTGACGGCTTCACGTACTTCTGCTTCATTGACCTCGCAGTTGTAGAGGCTCAATGCCTCTTCATACTTACTTTTTTCCATAGACTTTATTTATTTGAGTTTAACATTATTGATATGTCGTTCTTTATCACGATTCGTCTTCTTTTCAATAGACTTCTGAAGTTCTTCCGTCAGGTTGACACCCGTCTGATTAGCTAGGCACAGAAGTACCCAAAGCACGTCGGCTATCTCTTCACCTAAGTTGTCTTTCTCGCCTTCCTTAAAGCTCTGATCACCATATTTTCGGGCGATCACACGAGCTAATTCACCTACTTCTTCAGTGAGTACTGCCATATTGGTAAGTTCCGAGAAGTAACGTACCCCGTAGGTTTTAATCCACTGATCTACAGCTTGTTGTGCTTCTTGTATGGTCATAATCGAAGTAGCATTTGTAGGATTAGGATAATAATGGCTATCAGCAGTATCATGATGTTCTGCTTGTTCTCTCGTGCATATTCGCCCCAATGAAAGGCTTTATAGAGGAAGGTAATCAACCATAACAACAAGCCAACAAGACAGGGCCACATGCCAAAATTGGCTCCCCATATCCAGGAGAAGATGATGCCAATAATGACGAGCACCAGACCTGAGACTTCTATTTCTCTGATGTATTTCTTCATTTTATTTGAGTGACAAATAATAACCTTGTTTTATTCTTTGTTTTTAGTATCCATACAGATGGTTACAGGGCCATCATTCAATAGTTCTACCTTCATGTCTGCACCAAATTCCCCTGTTCCTACTGTTTTTCCGATAGCATTTGACAATTGCGTACAGAAGGCTTCGTAGAGTGGAATGGAATGCTCGTGGGAGCCTGCTCTAAACCAACTGGGACGATTACCTTTCTTATAGCTGGCAAATAGCGTGAACTGACTTACAACCAATGCTTCACCTTGCACATCGAGTATGGAACGGTTCATCACATCGTTCTCATCGCCAAAGACACGGAGGTTGGCTATCTTCTTAACAAGCCATTCAACATCCTCTATCGTATCTTCCTCGCAGATACCCAACAAGATCAGGTAACCTTGCCCAATCTGGCTTTTTACTTGCCCTTCGATGGTGACGCTGGCGTGACTGACACGTTGGATGACTGTTCTCATTCTTCTGAATTTTTGGCAAAGATACGATATTTCGGTGATATTCCCAAATTTTCTACCCTATAAAAAATTTATTCCCATACTTGGGAAAATTTGCTAGAATTAATAGTTACAATTGCCAGCATTAATAGAAACAACTGCAAGTATTAATAGTTGCTATTTCTATTCCTTTGGATGGAAGTGCGTGAATACGATTTTCGCTTTTGCAGAACCAATGATTTCAGCAAGGACAGAGAGGTCAGCCTCACGTATCTTCTTAACCGATTTAAGGCTATTTAGAAGCTCGTCACGTGTTTTAGATCCAACACCTTTGATGTCATCCAACTCGGAGTGCAAAGCGCGCTTAGAACGCTTATCTCGATGGAATGTGATGGCAAAGCGGTGTACTTCGTCCTGTAGCTGTGTGAGTACCCTAAACAGCTCTGAGGTGTCTTTGATACCAATGACCCTTGGAGGGAACCCGTATAGTAGTTCGTTGGTTCTATGCTTGTCATTCTTTGCTAGTCCGGCTATCGGAATATCAAGATTTAATTCGTCCTGAACGGCCTGTCTGATAACTTCCATTTGTCCTTTTCCTCCATCAGCAACGATGAGGTCGGGTAGGGGTTGCTTTTCTTCTAAAAGTCGCTTATATCTACGATATACAACCTCTTTCATGGAAGCATAATCGTCAGGACCCACCACCGTTTTGATGTTGTATTTGCGATAATCAGCTTTTGAAGGTTTCATCTTTTTAAAGACGACACAGGCCGCTACAGCATCCGTACCGCTGATATTTGAATTGTCGAAGCATTCTATCTGATAGGGTAGTTTGGGCAGGTGCAAAAGGTCTTGCAGTTCCTTCATCAGCCGGACTTGTTTTTGCTCCGGATTCAGCTTTTCTGCCTGTTTTAATCGGTCAAACTTATACTGTTTTCCATTCATGATAGACAAGTCTAACAGCGTTTTTTTATCTCCCCTTTGTGGAACAGTGATGGTCACCCCTTCCAGATTGATATCTACTTCCAGGGGCAGGATAATCTCTTTGGCATTGCTATTGAACCTTTCGCGCATCTCTACAATAGCTAATTGCAATAATTCTTCATCGCTTTCTTCCAGACGCTTCTTGTATTCGAAAGTGAACGACTGATTGATTTGACCGTTTGATACGTGGATATAGTTTACAAATGCAATCTTTTCATCGTTGGTGATAGACAATACATCTACATTATTTATCGTTTGACTAACGACCTCGCTCTTAGCCACAAATTGTTCTATTAACAGGTATCGCCGTTTGATTTCTTCTGCCTCCTCAAAGCGAAGTTCATCCGCCAGTTTCATCATCTCTTCTCGCATATCACGAAGCACTTGGCGCGTGTTTCCTTTCAGAATCTCACGAGCCTGAGAGATGTTTTTTTGATAGTCGTCCCACGATTGTTTATTGATGCATGGACCTCCGCAATTTTTAATGTGATATTCCAGGCAAACTTGGTATTTTCCTCCTTTTACGCCCTCTTCCGTAAGAGGTTGTTTACAGGTTCTTGGGTGATACAGTTTCTTGATGAGTTCTAATACTGCATGCATGGAGCCTACATGCGAATAAGGACCATAATATGTACCCAATTTCTTGTTGATATTACGGGTCGAGAAAATCTTCGGAAGGTATTCTTTGGTAATGCAAATACTAGGATAAGTTTTTCCGTCCTTTAGAAGTACATTATATCGAGGATTATATTTTTTAATCAGGGCATTTTCTAGTAGTAATGCGTGATACCAGCACTTTGGTTTTGAATCGGTCAACTTCTGTGTGGAAGTAGGATGAAACACGGTTCTTTAGGTTTTTGGCCTTACCTACATAAATGATAGTTCCCTCAGCATCATAGTATTGATAACTGCCAGGCTTCTCGGGTAGGGCACTAACGATTGCCTTTAACTTGACCAACCGTGCTTCATTCTCTTCCTTGGTCATCTTCTAACTGCTGATAATTAAATTACTTTGTGTGATGATAAGTCCTACCCTTGTTGAATATTATAGATACTTATCATCATAGCCTAAAATGTTTCACGTGGAACACCCTTTTTATACTGTTACGAGAGTGGTGAGTTCTATACCATCAAACAGGTCGCGTCCATGCAGTCCTTCGTCTGTAATCTCGATGATGAAGTTCATATAGACCTTCTTCGGGTGGAAGTGGTTCACCAACTTATACGTTGCCTTGGCCGTTCCTCCTGTTGCCAACAAATCATCGTGGATGAGCACTACATCGTCTGGCTCTATCGAATCGATGTGCATCTCTACGGTATCTACTCCGTATTCCTTGGTAAATTGTTCCTTAACCACTGTTCCAGGCAACTTACCCGGTTTACGAGCCAATACCACTCCGCAACCTAATCGTGCGGCCAAAGCCGATGCCATCACAAAGCCACGACTCTCTACTCCTACAATCTTGGTGATTCCTTTGTCTTTGTAGAGTTCATACATCTCGTCTAGCATAATTTTCATGCACTCTGCATTCTTGTACAGAGTGGTCACATCACGAAAGTTGATACCCTTCCTCGGAAAATCGGGTATGCAACGCAAATTGTCAATCAGTACTTGGTTGTTCATAATC
>CACXSA010000068.1 GCA_902770195.1 uncultured Prevotellaceae bacterium | reverse complement strand
CTGTCTGTAATTCCATATTTGCATATCTTTTAAAATGAATATGCAAAGGTACTGACTTTTTGCATACGAGTCAAGGCGTCAAAGCGGATACGCTTACCGGAGTATTCTAAAATACTCTTGGAGTAATTCAAAATACTCTTGGAGTATTGTCGAATAAGGGAAGGTTATTGTTGAATAAGGAAGGGTTATTGTCGAATAAGGAAGGGTTATTGACAAACACAGGGGAACAGCCACCCCTGTGACCGGATGAAAAAAAAGAAACCTCGCCAGGATAATTCCCAGCGAGGTCGATTTTGATTCAGGAATGTTTAATCAAAAACACAGAGGGTCCCGCTGTGTCCACTACGAAGGTACTACGAACCTACTACGAAGGTATAAGGAGCACTAAAGGAGCACCAAAGGAACACTAAAGGAACACTAAAGGAACACCAAAGGACCGCCTGTCCCCCTGTGACCGGAATAATCCCAGCGAGGTCGATATTGAACAGATCAGAGAACCGTAATCCCTGATCTATCGGTCTTGGCTCATGTCATTCACAAAACATCTGGTGCAGAACGTCTTGTAAAGCGGTAACCTCATCAGAAGTGAGTGAGGATATACGACTCTTCAATCGCCGTTTGTCAATGGTACGAATCTGGTCAGTTGCCATCTCGCCGTCACGATTCATGATACGACAAGCAACACGATAAGGATAGCCGTGGATAGCCGATGTAATAGGTACGATAATCACCGTGTTGAGATGGTCGTTAAGCTCTTGGGGGCTGACAATAATACACGGTCGAATCTTCTGCATCTCTGCACCGACTGTAGGATTTAGGTCTACCCAGTAAACATCGAACTGGTTTACCATTTCCACTCCTCCATCGCTTCATCTTCGAACACATCAGCTGCCAGCAGCTTGTCTTCACCATCCAAGTGTGCTTGCTGCGCAGCAGCAGCCCAACCCTTGCGAGTACCAACCTCGTTCTTCTGGGAATTCACTAGCTCTTTGACAAAAGCAATAACCTTTGTCATCGCCGCCTCGTCATAATACATCTACTCTTTTGATTCAGATGCAAAGTTAACCTTTTTTTCCTCTCCCTCCAAATTTTGCAATGAAAAAAATAAAACACAGGGCTGCCACCCTGCCACCAAATAGCGTTAAACGCCCTGTTTAAAGGAAAAATTGGTGGGAGCAGGGTGGCAGTGTCCCCCTGTGACCGTATCTGTCCTCCTGTTACCAAAAATGACCACTTCACCACTGAAGTGCACAATTTTTGACGTTGGCACGACCACTTCACCACTGAAGTACTCAATTTTTGACGTTGGCACGACCACTTCACCACTGAAGTGATGCCCCCAAGGGCGTTGGCACGACCACTTCACCACTGAAGTGATGCCCCCAAGGGCGTTGGCACGACCACTTCACCACTGAAGTGATGCCCCCAAGGCTATTTTCTGACCACTTCACCACTGAAGTGCTATAACTGAAATATTTATTTACTAATCTTTAATGCATTAAAATTACCTCACACCGTGCCTGTCCCCCTGTTACCCAGGGGATTTCCCTGTGTACAAAAGGAACCTCGCCAGGATAATCCCAGCGAGGTCGATATTGAAAGGGAAAAACCGCACAGCGTGCCTGTCCCCCTGTGACCGTGTCCCCCTGTTACCTTTTAGCTACCAGCCTGAGTGATAGTGATTGTAGTTGCAAATGTAGTCTCTTCATTTGTATCAGCAGAAGCATCATCTGAGGAGGGGTACTGCTTCAGAGTTATAACACTTGTAGCTGCAATTCCTTCATTATCCGCCAAAGTACCTGTGATTGTAACAGTACCATTGGCTGTAACAGTATAAGTACTAGCTGGAGAAGTAACAGTAAACTTACCTGTCGAAGCATGATCGTCAGTAACCTTTACAAAATGGCCTGCAGTCAATCCTGATATTGTGAACGTGTAAGTTCCTTTTGCTCCATTGGCAAGCGCATAAGTTGGATTTGCACCATATGTCATTGTAGGTATATTAATATACTCTGTACTTTCAATCCATGAAGCAACAGATGCATCAATCAAAATCTCATGCAGTTTGAAAGTTATATCATACACATAATTTTTGCCCTCACCTAAAACGCGATCACTTGGTATGTACTCAAAACTATAAGCAACTCCATTTAATGTATAATTAATAACAAACTTATCAAAAGCGGCACTTGCTCCATTGGGTACAACCATTATCTGACCTGTTCTAGTTGCTGACAAAGCGCCACTAACAGAAACCTCTTGAGTTGCTGTTGCGCCTCCTACAGTAGTCCAAGATCCTGTCACACTAGGAGAAGCTGAAGTAGATACATTATAATTACTACTATTATCAATTGTATAAGTACCTGAAAAATGTGCATTTATCAAGGATATACTAGTGATTGTAATAGCTTGCGATGCGACATCAGCAGCTTTTAGGTTAAATGTTAACAAAGACTGTGCATGTTTAAATGCCATAGGGACATTTGCTGGGAATGATAATGCATTACCATCCTGTTGTACCTGGCCTTGGGCAACAGCATACAACAAATCGTTTTGTGTTGTAGCATTATCAGCCATCTCTAAAACGACTTTACTGGCATCGTCGTTAGTAGACGTTCCCCAAGTTGCAGAACCAGATGTTAGATTTGCATAAGCAAGGAAATTAACAAAGCATGGTGAAAGTGGCCAATACTTTCCTCCTGACCAAATTGTCCCTGCACTATGACTGAAAGTTGAATGAGCGAACAGTTGGCCTTTTCCACCTGTATAAGCAGCTACTTCCATGCTTTTGTCTGTTGGAAATACGCCATTAGTAATAGCTGCACGAGTAGCCTTCTGATTTACTGGGAAGAGTGCAATTTCCTTCGGGGTATTATCATTTCCTCCCACATACTCATTACTTTCACTGGTACAGCTTGTCATTGCAACAGCTGCAAGCGAAGCTAAAAATAAAATCTTTTTCATAATGTAAAATGTTTAGTTATTAAATTTTCTTTTCTTTATCTCGTTTTGTTTATCCAATAGGTACATCTGTATTCTCTTCGTCCCAGGGATCTACGGTGGGGGCTATTCCTCCGCCTTCTCCTCCACTTGGTGGTGGTACGACTATCTCCTGGTCTATCACGATGGTGTGTTCACGATCCGGGTCGGGATGGTCGAACTGGTCGGTGATGTCCGTCGTGACGTGTACTTGCTCGCCCTCGGTATTGGTGATGAGCATGTGCAGGAAGCTGCGGCTCTCACCCGGCAGTTTGCCAAAGGTGTTGAACACGGTGAAGAGGTATCCCTTCTCACGGTTCACTCCCACGGGGAACCAGATGGTGGCGGGCTCCTTGCTGACCTCCGGACGCCCGAAGAAGCTGCTGCGCGACTGGTTGGTGATGAATGCCTCGACGCTCTGGATGTATTCCGTACCCTTCACGTTTGGCACCTCGTAGGTGTAGGTCTCCACGACGTCGCTGACGGTGGCATAGACCGTAACCTTCCTGTTCTCGCTCGTCATGTCCGGGATAACCACCGTTTCTCGGGTCACCAGCAGATGGTCGGGCGCGTAGATGATGGGACCTTGCGGCTCCTCGGGTTCGTCGGTTTCCTCAGCTCGCTTGCTTGTGATGAAGCTTCTCAGCGTGGCGCCCTTGGTGGCAGTGATGTCGCTGGTGAACGCCTCGATGGTGTTGATGTTGCCCTCGTTCCTGATCTGGATATACTCCGTTCCGAAGTTGTAGATCAGCATCACGTAGGTGCCTGGCGGCGTGCTGATAGGGCCTCCCTGCGGTCCCACGAACTCGGTGTAGTTGAGTCCCTCGTTGTCCATCGAGTAGAAGTTCACCTTCATATACTCCGGTGTCGGGATGACGGTGTCCACCTCTATGTCCACCTTCACATCAAGGTCCAGCTTCAGGTCGAGCTCCAGTTCCAAGTCCAGCTCCAAGTCCACCTCCTTGTTCTCGAGGTCGTAGAGCGGCATTCGCTTGCAGCCCACCAGCGCCAGCAATGTCAATATGAATATCGTCCCAACTGCCTTTCTCATTGTTCCTTCTTGGTTTTACCCAACAACACCTGCAGTGGCAGCACCAGTGCTACGGTGGCTTTCAGTGGGCCAAAATATCCAACTTTCTTGCGATAATCCCTATCGCGATATCCTTTTCCTCCCTCTTCAAACACGTTGTAGTGTGTTGATTTGGAGTAGAAGTAGCCTACGCCTATCGACAGCTCCAGGTGCATCTTGCCCTTGAAGATGGGCTTTGCATAGAGGTAGTCGATTCCCCCCAAAATGAAATCACCCTGATAGCCTGAGTAATTCCGTTCCCAGTCGTAATAACCCGTCATGGCAAACGCTCCTATGGAGTGACCCAGCAGGCGCCGTTCCGGCTGGCGGTTCTTTCCTAACCAATAGCGACCTTCCAATCCCGCACCGAACGCCTGGAAGCAGTTCTTGTGGTTGCTGGCGCGAAATATCCACGGCCAGTAAACGTCGGCACCTATGGACCATCGGTTGCCAAGAGGCTGCTCCGCTCCTATGTTCATCAGGGGCAGCAGCGCATTGGCACGTAGCGAAGGTCGGTCGATTATCTGAGCACTAATGGAGAGAGGCAGAAGAGCTAGCAGTCCTGCCAAGCCCCAGGTCATTAGTGTTTTATATATGGGGGCATAAAGCCTAGTATTTTCCCTTACAGTAATGATAGATTTGTTCTCATTAACAGTTTGTCGGCGGCAAATATAGGAATTATTCCACTGACTGCCAAACTTTTTCACTAAAAAATGTGTTTTTGAGCATAAATTTTCGGAAAAAGTGCCATTTCTTAACGAAAACAGCCCTGAAGTCGGCGAAAAATCGGACTTTAGGGCTGTTTGATGATGACAGGTAAAAAAGGAAGCTATTTGATGATAACTTTCTTACCATTCTTGATGACAAGACCCTTGGCATTGCGTTTGCTCAGCTTGTAGGCTACAGCACCAGTGGGAAGTGCGATGGAGTTTATTTTGAGACAGAAAAATGAAAGAAATAGTGTAACAGCCAACCGAGGAGATTGCCGAGAAGGACACCGATGGAGTCTGCCCAGAAGTCGAGCCATTCACCGCTGCGTGTGGTGGTGCAGTAGGCTTGTCCTAACTCCACGAGACCACCCAGGAGGATCATGCCAACGAAAGCCACCCAGAACAGGGCCTGCAGGTTCGGTTTGCGGGCTTCTTTACGGCAGTTGCGCAGGTGTTCCCACCACATGACGCTGGTAGTGCCGCCATACATCACCAAGTGGGTCCACTTGTCGATAAAGTCAATGTCGTCCAGCGGCGTCTCCGGAAAGAATGGGGTGAAGGAGAGGAGGAAGATGAGCAGGATGCAGAGAAGAGAAAGCGGATGCTTTCTAAGTGAAAAGTGAAAAGTGAAAAGTGAAAAATTTGCTACCGCGCGGAAAAGCGTGAAGGGTGAAGAATTTGCTGCCATTGTTTTCTTGTTTTGGTTGCAAAATTACAAAAAAGTGGAATAAAAGATAGTGGCGGCAGCAAATTTTTCACTTTTCACTTTTCACTTTTCACTTAAATTGCGTACTTTTGCAACCGTTATGAGCGAGAAATTGACAGAAAGAGCCAGTTTCGGAAGCAAACTTGGCGTGATATTGGCAACGGCAGGTTCTGCCGTCGGACTGGGTAACGTGTGGCGTTTCCCCTATATGGCCGGCGAGAATGGCGGTGCCGTGTTTATCATCATCTACGTAGGGTGTGTCTTGCTGTTGGGCATCCCCTGTATGATCAGCGAGTTCATCGTGGGACGTCACGGACAATCGAACACCGCCAGGGCATTCCGTAAACTGGCAGGGGGTACGCCGTGGGCACTGATAGGCTATATGGGTGTGCTGACGGGATTCCTGATTACGGGTTATTACGCCGTGGTCAGCGGCTGGTGCCTGCAATATATGTGGGCCTCGCTGATAGGACACCTGCAGGGCAATCCGGAATATTTCAAGACGTACTTTATCGAACTGTCGTCCGACCCCGTGAAGCCGGTGTTCTGGACCGTGGTCATCCTGCTGATGGCATACTTCATTATAGAAAATGGGGTGCGCAACGGTATCGAGAAGGCGTCGAAGCTGATGATGCCCACCCTGTTTGTCTTGCTACTTATCATCGTGGTAGCGTCGTGTATGCTGCCCAACGCCTACAAGGGTATTGAGTTCCTATTCAAGCCCGACTTCTCGAAGATCACCAGCGACGTGTTCCTGGGAGCCTTGGGACAATCGTTTTATTCGATGAGCATCGCTATGGGATGCCTTTGTACCTATGCCAGCTATTTCTCAAGGGAGACGAACTTGACGAAGGCAGCCTCGCAGATTGCCATTATCGACTGTGTAGTGGCTATTCTGGCAGGTCTTATGATCTTTCCCGCCGCCTTCTCGGTAGGGGTGGAGCCCGACAGCGGTCCCTCGCTCATCTTCATCACGCTGCCCAACGTGTTCCAGCAGGCTTTCAGCGGCTTGCCCGTCATGGGGTATGTCATCTCGCTGCTGTTCTTCCTGCTGCTGTCATTGGCTGCCCTGACGTCGCTGATGTCGCTGCATGAGGTATCGACAGCCTTCGTGCAGGAGGAGATGAAGATGTCGCGCAAGCGTGCCGCCCTGCTGGTGACGGTGGTAACAGCCATTATCGGTGCGTTCTGTTCGCTGTCGCTGGGTGCCTACGACGGGCTGACCTTCTATGGCGAGGCTTTGTTCGACTGGTTCGACTTCGTGACGGGACAGATCTTCCTGCCAGTGGTAGGTTTCCTTACCTGTATCTTCATCGGTTGGTATGTGCCCCATCAGATAGTGCGTGATGAGTTCAGCAACTGGGGGGAGTTGACCGACTATGTCCGCTATTTCCACCGCTACCTGTTCCTCATCAAGTATGTCTGTCCGCTGGCGATTATCCTGATATTCCTGCATCAGTTTGGGATTTTATAAATTAGTAATTAGAAATGAGTAATTTGTAATTAGTAATGAGTAATTAGTAATGAGTAATTATGATATGTTTAAGCTCGGAGAAAAAAAAGGATATAGTGTGTCTGTTCTATGGACTGTCTTTTGGATGACTTTTCCTATCCTGAAGGTAATCATAATTACTCATTACTCATTACTCATTACTCATTAAGATTATGAAGGAGCGAGGTAATTTCGGAAGCAGATTGGGCATCGTGCTGGCTACGGCAGGTTCTGCCGTCGGACTGGGTAACGTGTGGCGTTTCCCCTATATGGCGGGTGAGAATGGCGGTGCTGCATTCATCCTGCTATATATCGCCTGCATCATCGTGCTCGGTCTGCCTGGCATGATCAGCGAGTTCATCGTGGGTCGTCATGCACAGACCAATGCGGCACGCGCCTACGACACGCTGTCTGACGGTAAGCCATGGAAGCTGGTGGGACACCTGGGCATCCTCACTTCCACCATCATCCTCGGTTTCTATGCCGTAGTGGCTGGATGGTGCCTGCAATACGTATATGCCGCCATGGCGGGGAAGCTGGTGGGAGATGCTGAGTATGTGAAGACGTATTTCGCCACATTCTCCAGTCATCCGCTGCGTCCCGTATTTTGCGGCGTTGCCTTTATACTCATCACTCACGCCGTCATCGTGCATGGTGTACGCAAGGGCATTGAGCGCGCCTCGAAATGGCTGATGCCCATCCTGTTCATATTGCTGTTGGTACTCGTTACCGCATCGTGTGCCCTGCCAGGCAGCATGGAAGGGGTGCGCTTCCTGTTGCAGCCCGACTTCTCGAAGTTGGACAGTAAGGTGATGCTCGACGCACTGGGACAGGCTTTCTTCTCGCTCTCACTGGGTACCGCATGCCTGTGTACGTATGCCAGCTATTTCACGAAGGAGACCAACCTGTTGCGCTCGGCAGGGCAGATTGTGTTGCTCGACACGATGATAGCCATCTTCGCAGGACTCATGATTTTCCCCGCCGCCTTTTCGGTAGGCATCAGTCCCGACAGTGGCCCCTCACTCATCTTCATCACCCTGCCCAACGTGTTCCATCAGGCTTTCGTCAGCATGCCGGAAGCTGGGTGGGCCATCGGCATTATGTTCTACGCCCTGCTGGTGTTTGCAGCCCTCACCTCCACCATCTCCATGCATGAGATAGGTACAGCCTTCTTCACCGAGGAATACCACCTTACCCGTCACCATGCGGCATGGATAATCACCGTTGCGGCATCTGTGCTGTGCCTGTTCTGCTCGTGGTCGGTAGGAGCTTACGACATCCAGGTGGCAGGACTGTCACTCATGGACTTCTGCGACCGGCTCACGGCAGACTTCCTGTTGCCCATTGGCGGACTGCTTGCCAACCTCTTCGTAGGGTGGTATGTGCCACGCCAGTTGGTGTATCACGAGTTTACCAATAACGGACAATGTAACAAACTGTTCTTCCAGACATTCCTCTTTGCCGTGCGCTATGTCTGTCCGCTGGCCATCATCTTAATATTCCTTCACCAGCTCGGGATTTTATAAATTAGTAATTAGTAATGAGTAATTATGATATGTTTAAGCACAGAGATAAAAAAGGATGTAGAGTGTCTGTTCTATGGAATGTCTTTTGGACGGCTTTTCCTGCCCTGAAGGTAATCATAATTTCTAATTACTAATTTCTAATTACTAATTAAGTATATGAACAAGAACGACCGGACAATAGCAGTAGCCGCCCTTTGTGTGGCAACGCTTTCCATCGTTCTCCTATACCTCTTCGACGGAAATACCACCACTCCGACCCCGAAAGACGCTACGCCACGGTATGCCAAGCGCCACAAGGTAGTACGCCAGACAGCGTACTACGCTCCCTATCCGAAGGAGCAGCAGAAAGAAACTTTCCCCTTCGACCCTAACACGGCAGACAGCACCCAGCTGTTACGACTGGGACTACAGCCCTGGCAAGTGCGCAACATTTATAAATACCGTTCACGCGGAGGCATCTACCGCACCAAAGAAGACTTTGCCAGACTCTACGGACTCACCGTCAAGGACTATCGCCGCCTGGAACCCTACATCCGCATTAGCACCGACTACCTGCCAGCCGCCACCCTGGTAGCACCTGTGGCCAACAGAACCAATGACTCCCATGAGCCTAATGGCATCAATGAGCCATACCCCAGGAAGATTGACAGCACCCAACATATCGTGCTGAACACGGCTGATACCACCGAACTGCGCAAGGTGCCCGGGATTGGCGCATATTATGCCCGTCAGATAGTCCGCTATGGACAACGGCTGGGAGGCTATGTCAGTGTAGATCAGTTGGACGAGATAGAGGGCTTTCCTCAGGAAGCCAAGAAATATCTCGTGGTGCATGACGCTCACCCTCAGCAGTTGAATGTCAATCAGCTCACCCTTCAACAGCTGCGCCGCCATCCTTATATCAATTACTATCAGGCCAAGGCCATCATCGACTATCGACGTCTGCACGGCAACCTGAAGAGTCTGCAGGACCTCCGCCTGTCCAGGGACTTTCCCCCGGAGGTCATTGACCGGCTGACACCATACGTCACCTTCTGACTTCTCGGAAATTGTCAGGTTACTGTTAATGTTCATAAAAAACACTTGAAGATGATTGAATGTTCTATTTATTATTTACCTTTGCAGAAAAATAGAATGTATGGAACATCCTCTTCGGGTATTTTCGTTCTGCCCCGTCTGTGGCAGTAAACACTTTGTTGTCAACAACTTTAAAAGCAAGCGGTGTCAGGATTGCGGATTCACGTACTATGCCAATCCCTGTTCGGCAACAGCTGCCTTCATCGTCAACGACAACGACGAAATGCTGGTGGTGCGACGTGCCAAGGAACCTGCCAAAGGAACGTTCGACCTGCCTGGCGGTTTTGTTGATATGTACGAGACGGTGGAAGAGGGTATGCGCCGTGAAATCAAAGAAGAAACGGGGCTGGACGCCCAAGACATCCGCTATCTTTTCTCGTCGCCCAACGTCTATGAGTATAGTGGCATGGGCATTCATACCCTTGATATGGATTTCCTTGTCTGTGTGCATGGAGACCCCGACATCCTGAAGGCGACAATCCGTGCTGCCGATGATGCCGCAGAAGCCCTCTGGATTCCTGTCAGCGAAATTAATCCCGACGAATTCGGACTCACCAGCATCCGTAATGCTGTCATCCGGTTCTGTGAAAATAGAGAGTTGTTCTTAAAATGATTTCGTAAGGAAATGGGATTTCTGCATCCGCTAAATACTGATGTACAGGCTCCTGAACGGTTTACTTATCCGTTCTGCTACGAACCGCATCCGCTATGTGTCATGGCGGCGAAGGAGGTGCAGGACCATATTGGCAGTAGTGCGGAAATCAAGGAGGATGCTGACCGGGGGAAGATGTTTGGCGTACTAGTAGTTAAGATGGATGATGGAAGAGGTCTGATGGAAGATGGAAGATGTAGGATGGATGATGGAAGATGTAGGATGGATGATGGAAGAGGTCTGATGGAAGAAGAACCGGCATACGGTTTTTTGGCAGCATATTCCGGTTTGCTGGCAGGCAGAAACGACTGGGATTATTTCGTGCCTCCGGTGTATGATGCGCAACAGCCCGACGGTCATTTCAAGACGACGGAGCGTGAGATATCTCTCACCTCTCACTACTCTCCCCTCACCGCTAAGAAAATGTCGCAGGACTTGCAGATGTGGCTATTCCATCAATACCAACTGCTGAATGCGCGAGGGGAGGTGAAGGATCTGGTAGATATCTGGCAGTCATATTACAGTCGTCCCAAGTTGCGACAGAAATTTCCGTTACCCCCAGGGGGTACGGGTGACTGCTGTGCGCCAAAACTGTTGCAGTATGCCTATCAGCAGAATTTGAAGCCTCTGTGTATGGCTGAGTTCTGGTGGGGTGCAACGACTCATGCGGAGTTACGCCAGCATCTGAACTACTATCCTGCCTGTCGGGGAAAGTGTAAACCCATCCTGACCTGGATGCTGGAAGGGCTGGAGGTTGACCCCGACCCAGAGTTATTAGGCTTTGCTCATTTGGAACCGAAGACCGTCTATTATCGTAGTGGTTGACAAGCCCAGTGGACTGCTCTCCACGCCGGGACGTATCGAGGAGTATTCCGTAGAGATGCTGATGCGCCAACGTTATCCTGATGCTGTCATTGCCCATCGCTTGGATATGGGCACATCAGGATTGCTGATTGTTGCCAAGACGCTGGAGGCCTATCGTCCCCTGCAGGAGCAGTTCATCAAACATCAAATTAAAAAGAAATACGTGGCGAAGCTAGAGGGAAGAGGTAAGAAGGAAGAGGTAAGAGGAACAGTCTCGTTGCCACTCCGTCCAGACCCTATGAACCGTCCTCGCCAGATGGTGGATATGGAACACGGCAAGCGGGCGGTGACGGACTACGAGTTTCTGAGCGACGATCTTGTAGCACTCTATCCGCAAACGGGTCGCACCCACCAGCTCCGCATCCATTGT
>CACXSA010000067.1 GCA_902770195.1 uncultured Prevotellaceae bacterium | reverse complement strand
ACTAAAGCCTCTATCTGCAAACTCTGAGATTGCAAACTGCAAAATCAGGAGTCAAGGAACGCCAAAACAATAACTAGCACGCCAAAAACACGCCAATTTGGGATAAAAGAAATCCGCTAAGTACTGATTTTCAGTGACTTAGCGGAATAATCTGTTGGGGTACCCGGACTCGAACCAGGAAAGGCAGGACCAGAATCTGCAGTGTTACCATTACACCATACCCCAAACTAAATCCACGAATATGGAGCAAATCTCTTATTTGCGGGTGCAAAGGTAGCGTATTTTTCTGAAACAACAAAAAAAAAATCGATTTTTTTATTAAAAACCACAAAAAAATCTCTTTTTATTCCACTATTAAGAATATTCGCTGTATCTTTGTACGTCAATTTCACATTTTTATAATAATTAATGGAACAAACAACAACACTCGTAGAAACAATAACAAGAGGAATACAAGAAAAGAAGGGAGCAAACATCGTAATTGCCGATCTGAAAGGCATCGATGGTGCCATTTGTAACTATTTTATAATTTGCCAGGGTTCTTCGCCGGCACAGGTAGAGGCCATCACAGAGGCGATAGGTGAATTTGCCCGTAATGAGTTAGGCGAAAAGCCATCAAGAATAGCAGGTTTGGAAAACGCCCAATGGGTAGCAATAGACTATGGTGATGTGCTGGTACACGTCTTCCTGCCAGATGTTCGTGAATACTATGATTTGGAACACCTTTGGGACGACGCTACGCTGACCCACATTCCCGACTTGGATTAGAACCTAATACAACAAAATTAAGACTGCATGGACAATCAACAACAAAATAACAAGAAGCCCCAAATAAACATGCCGAAATTCAACATGAATTGGATTTACGGCATGGTCATCATCCTTCTTGTCACGCTGTATCTCACGACGGGCAAGGAGAATTCGAGTGTACAAACAGAAACGAGCTATTCAGACTTTAAGACGATGGTCATGAAAGGCTATGCCGACAAGATTGTGGTCAATAAATATAGTAGCACGCTACACATGTACGTAAAGCCTGAGCATATCCGCGACGTGTTCCATCAAGGTGTACAGCAAACGGGCAAGGCCCCTAGTGTCATGGTGGAAATCGGATCGGTGGACCAGGTAGAGCAATTTGTCAATCAGGCTCGTGATGAGAAGAAATTTTCAGGCAAATTCCAATATGACAATTCCAAGGAGAACGACTTCTTCAACTCACTGTTGATGAACATCCTATTCTTTGCCGGTATCATCTTCGTATGGATGTTTATTATGCGCCGTATGAGCGGTGGTGGTCCCGGCATGGGAGGTGGCGGCATATTCAGCGTTGGCAAGTCAAAGGCCCAGATGTACGAAAAAGGAGGCGATTTGGGTATTACCTTCAAGGACGTAGCTGGACAGGCTGGTGCCAAGCAGGAGATGCAGGAGATTGTTGATTTTCTGAAGAATCCACAGAAATATACCGAACTGGGTGGTAAGATTCCCAAGGGAGCCTTGCTGGTAGGTCCTCCGGGAACGGGTAAGACACTGTTGGCTAAGGCTGTAGCCGGTGAGGCTGGTGTTCCTTTCTTTTCCATGTCGGGTTCCGATTTCGTGGAGATGTTCGTCGGTGTCGGTGCCAGTCGTGTGCGCGACCTGTTTGAGAAAGCCAAGAGCAAAGCACCCTGTATTATTTTCATTGATGAAATTGATGCAGTAGGCCGTGCCCGTTCAAAAAATCCTGCTATGGGTGGAAACGACGAGCGTGAGAACACACTGAATGCCTTGCTGACTGAGATGGACGGCTTTGGCACCAATAGCGGCATCATCACACTAGCTGCCACCAACCGTGCAGACATGTTGGACTCAGCATTGATGCGTGCCGGTCGTTTCGATCGCCAGATACATGTTGACCTGCCCGACTTGAACGAGCGCAGAGAAATTTTTGTAGTCCATTTGAAGCCTCTGAAGTTAGACGAGAACTTGGACATAGATTTCCTTGCCCGTCAGACGCCAGGATTCTCAGGTGCCGACATTGCCAATGTATGTAACGAGGCAGCCCTGATAGCCGCTCGTCACAATAGTGAGAAAGTGTGCAAACAAGATTTTCTGGATGCCGTAGATCGTATTATCGGTGGTTTGGAGAAAAAGACCAAGGTGATGACGGAAGCCGAGAAGAAATCCATTGCCATCCACGAGGCAGGCCATGCCACCATCTCATGGTTCACTGAGTTTGCCAATCCGCTGGTTAAGGTCAGCATCGTACCTCGTGGCCGTGCCTTGGGTGCAGCCTGGTATCTCCCCGAAGAGCGCGTATTACAGACCAAAGAAGCCATGCTTGACGAGATGTGCTCGTTACTAGGTGGTCGTGCTGCAGAGGAGCTTTTTATCGGTCATATTTCCACTGGTGCCATGAACGATCTGGAGCGTACCACCAAGCAAGCTTATGGTATGGTGGCTTATGCCGGTATGAGCGACAAGCTGCCTAACCTCTGCTATTATAACCAGCAGGAGTATTCTTTCCAGAAGCCTTATTCAGATACCACCGCCAAACTGATTGACGAAGAGGTGCTGAAGATGGTCAACGATCAGTACGAACGTGCCAAGCAGATACTGACCGAGCATAAGGAGGGACACGCCCAATTAGCTCAGCTGCTGGTAGAGCGCGAGGTCATCTTTGCCGATGATGTAGAGAAAATATTCGGCAAGCGTCCCTGGACCAGCCGTGCCGAAGAATTGATAGAGGCGCAACAGCGTGCAGAAGCAGAGGCTATGGCTGAGCGTAGAGCTAAAGAACTTGGATTGCCGTTTAAGGATTCAGAAAGCACCGAGGGTTCTGAAAGGCCTGAGACCTCTGAAAGCACCGAGGGTTCTGAAAGACCAGAGACCTCAGAAAATTCAGAGACCTCAAAAAAACCAGAACAGCCTGAGTCCTCCGAGAATAACTAAAACCTAAAAGGATATGAAGAATTTTATTGTGCGTACCATCACAGGTGTCATTTTCGTGGCAGCCATTGTAGCATCTTTTCTTAGACCAGAAGCCATGGTACTCCTGTTCAGCATTATTACTGGACTGACTATCTGGGAGTTTACCGGTTTGGTCAATGAGCGCGAGAACGTCACGGTCAATCGTTTTATCTCAACGGTGGCAGGTGTCTATTTCTTCTTCGCCATGACCTACTTCTGTAGCGATCTATATGGTGGTTCCGCCAAATCGGTGGTATTCATTCCCTATCTGGTTACCATCATCTATCTTTTGGTGGCTGAACTGTATTTGAAGCAAGCAGATCCTATTCAAGACTGGGCCTACACCATGCTAGCGCAGATGTATATCGCCCTACCCTTCTCGTTGCTGAATGTGCTGGCTTTCACTGCCACCAATAACGGTGTTGTCACTTTTAACACCTTGCTACCTCTTTCCATCTTCGTATTCCTTTGGGTGAACGATTCCGGTGCTTACTGTGTAGGTTCACTGCTTGGCAAGCATAAGTTATTTCCACGCATCAGCCCAGGCAAGTCGTGGGAAGGTTCTGTCGGTGGTGGCGTCTTCGTCCTTGCTGCTGCCTATGCCATCAGTTATTTCATGGACGACAGAATGCTCACCATGCCCCAGTGGATGGGCTTAGGACTGGTAGTTGTCATTTTCGGTACATGGGGCGACTTGATAGAGAGCCTGTTCAAACGCACCTTAGGTGTCAAGGACTCCGGCAACATCCTTCCAGGACATGGAGGCATGCTCGACCGTTTCGACTCATCCCTGCTTGCCATTCCTGCAGCAGTCATCTATCTGTACACACTATCACTCTTCTAAGATAAACATTGTTTTTAAGACAACCGATAATTATGAAGGCACTACTGACCTTAATGATTACGTGGTTCTTTGCCATAGGAGTGCAAGCCTTTGATCCCGTCAAGCAATACGGACAACTGCAGGTGAAAGGTTCGCAGTTGTGTGACCGACAAGGCAAGCCCGTCATTCTGCGTGGAGTGAGTCTGGGATGGCACAACCTGTGGCCACGCTTCTATAATAAAAAGGTGGTGCAGACACTCAAAAAAGACTGGAACTGCAGTGTTGTACGTGCAGCCATGGGTATCCTCATTGAAGACAACTACCTGGAGAATCCCACGTTTGCCATGCAATGTATGATTCCCGTCATTGAGTCCGCCATCAAGAATAACGTCTATGTTATCATCGACTGGCACTCCCACCTCCTGCAAACCGAGGAAGCCAAGGCTTTCTTCAGTCAGATGGCCAAGAAATACGGCAAGTTCCCTCATGTCATCTACGAGATATACAACGAGCCCGTTGAAGACACATGGACTGATTTGAAGAAATATGCTACAGAAGTGATTGGCGAGATTCGCAAGTACGACCCAGACAACATCGTACTCGTAGGCTGCCCCCATTGGGATCAGGATATCCATTTGGTAGCCGAAAGCCCGCTGCAGGGCTTCAGCAACATCATGTACACCGTGCATTTCTATGCTGCCACTCATGGTGAGAACCTACGCAAGCGTACAGAAGATGCCGTTAAGAAAGGTATTCCCGTCTTCATTTCAGAGAGTGGAGCCACAGAGGCTTCTGGCGACGGAAAGTTAGACCTCGTCAACGAGGAACAGTGGATAGAGATGTGCGAGCGATTGGGCATCAGTTGGGTATGCTGGAGCATCAGCGACAAGAACGAGTCGTGCTCCATGCTCCTTCCTCGAGCCACAGCCACCGGTCCCTGGCCTGACGATGTCATCAAGGAACATGGCAAGCTTGTAAAAGGACTGCTTCGGAAATACAATAATTAAGACCTTATGATAGATAGGGCTACAGTAGATAAGATTATGGAAGCCGTCAACATTGTCGATGTTGTCGGTGAGTTTGTCAACCTCCGAAAGGCAGGTGTCAACTACAAAGGTCTATGTCCTTTCCACGATGACAAGACCCCCTCCTTCATGGTCTCTCCCGCCCGTCAGATTTGTAAGTGTTTCTCCTGTGGCGAAGGTGGCAATGCCGTTAACTTCCTCATGAAGCACGAACAGATAACCTATCCCGAAGCACTACGGTGGCTGGCCAAGAAATACAATATAGAGATACAGGAACGTGAACTCACCGACGATGAGAAACGCGAGCAGTCAGATCGTGAGTCCATGTTCATCGTCAACGAATGGGCACGCGACTATTTCCACTCCATTCTTCAGAACGATGTAGATGGTCAAGCCATTGGCAAACAATATTTCCGTAGCCGTGGCATCCGTGATGACATCATCAACAAGTTTCAATTAGGCTTTGCCCTTACCAAGCGTGATGCCATGTGCAATGAAGCGAAGCGCAAAGGTTACAAGGACGAGTTTTTGCTAAAGACGGGACTAGCCATCCAAAACGAGCGCGGCATTTACGACCGCTTTGCAGGCCGTGCTATCTTCCCCTGGTTCAATGTCAGTGGCAAGGTGGTAGCCTTTGGCGGACGAAAGCTCGATGCAGCCACCAAGGGTGTGCAACAGAAGTATGTCAACTCCCCCGATTCCGAGATTTACCATAAGGAGCGCGAGCTCTATGGCATCTTTCAGGCCAAGAAAGCCATTGTCAAGGAAGACTGCGTCTATATGGTTGAAGGATATACCGATGTCATAGCCATGCACCAGTGCGGTCTGGAGAATGTAGTAGCCAATTCGGGAACGGCACTCTCCACCCATCAGATCAAGCTGCTCCATCGCTTCACCCAGAACATCGTATTGCTTTACGATGGCGACGAGGCAGGCATCCATGCTGCCATGCGTGGAACAGACATGCTGCTGGCCGAAGGGATGAACGTGAAAGTACTGCTGTTGCCCGATGGCGACGACCCCGACTCCTTTGCCCGCAAGCATACCGCCCAGCAGTTCAAGGAATATATTGAGGCACATCAGACAGACTTCATCCAGTTTAAGACGGAACTGCTTCTGAAAGGCGTGAAAGACCCCATCAAGAAAGCCGAGGCCATCAACAATATCGTGCACTCAGTAGCCGTCATCCCAGACCCTATTGTCCGTGCCACCTATATCACAGAATGCTCCCGCCGTCTGGAAGTCAACGAGCGTACGCTGATTTCACAGACCAACAAGTATATTGCCAACGAACGTGAAGAAGAGCGCAAGCGCCAGAATCGCGAACAGGAACGTGGCGACGGCAGTACAAATATATCCTCAAGCGAAGCCTCTGCCATGACACAGATGTCGTTGGCAAGCCTGGAACCTCAAGACAAAGAGGTGGAGCGTCTGTTGGTCCAGAACATTGTACTGCATGGCGACGAGGTTATCTTCAGCGGACTGGAAACCGAGGATGGTGAAACCGTTGACCTCAACGTTGCCCAGTATATCGACTTCGACTTGTCTGCCGACGGGCTCTCCTTCAGCAACGACCTATACAACCAGATATTAAGAGAAGCCGTGGAGCATTCCGCCGACCAAGGGTTCAAGGCCGAACGCTATTTCATGCAACATCCTAATCCGGAAATCAGTCAGCTTGCTGCCAAGCTCGGCATTGCCCCCCATCAGCTGAGCCATAGCTTTGAGATGAACAACAGCGAGGCGCATCTCCGTCAGCGTATCACCCACCTCATCCTCGACTTCCGCATGGGTATTGTCAACCAGCAACTGGACAACCTGCAACGCCAGTTGCGCGAAGCCACCTCCAACTCACCACACATCAAGGAACTCATGGAGGCCTTCATGGATGCGCAGAATCTTCGCAATGCCCTTGCCCGTCAGTTAGGTTCCGACGTTATTGTTTAGCACATGCATTATATATATATTATAGGTGTCATCCTGTCGTGGATTATCATCGCCCTCATACTCATCCACGTCATTTTGGACAATCGGCAACCAGCCAAGACCATGGCATGGGTGCTGATCATCCTCTTTGTACCTGTTATCGGCATCCTATTCTATTTCTTCTTCGGAGTCAACCAGCGCCGTGAACGACTTGTCAGCCAACGTTCCCTCGACCAGTTGTCCAAGCGTTCCATGCTCAATTTTGTTGAACAACATAACCTGAAAGTTCCTGAAGCCCACAAACAGATGGTCGATCTCTTTGTCAACCAAAGCCTCTCCTTGCCTTTCAAGGACAACATGGTTGACATCATGACCGATGGTTACGCCTTCTTCCCCGAACTTCTCAAGGATATTTCCCAAGCCAGGCACCACATCCATATCGACATCTACATCTTCGAGGACGATGCTTTGGGTCAGCTCATTGCCGACGCCCTTATTGCCAAGGCGCGCGAAGGAGTTGAAGTACGCATCATTTACGACGATGTAGGCTGTTGGAAGGTCAAACATAGCTTCTTTGAGCGCATGCGTATGGCAGGCATCGACGTGGTACCCTTCTATCCCGTTCATTTCCCCATGTTCACCAGCAAGGCCAACTACCGCAACCACCGCAAACTGATTGTCATCGACGGAATGACAGGCTATATGGGTGGTATGAACATCGCCATCCGCTACGTGAAAGGTTCCGATGAACAACCCTGGCGCGACACCATGATAAGACTTACGGGCGGAGTGGTCTATGCCCTGCAACGCGCATTCCTCGTTGACTGGTATTTTGTCGATCGCACCCTGATTACCAGTCGCACCTATTATCCACCCCTTGTTACCAAGCAAAACAACGAATGCCTGGCCCAGGTGGTCACCAGCGGACCTACCACCGCCTATCCGGAAATCATGCAGGGCTTTGTACGCTCCATCCTTGCTGCCCGCCGCTATGTCTATATAGAGACCCCCTATTTCATGCCCAACGAACCCGTACTTTTTGCCCTGAAGACAGCAGCAGTAGGCGGTGTCGATGTGCGCATTATCTGTCCGCTCCACTCCGATGCCCATTTCTCCGAATGGGCTTCACGCTCCTACCTTCGCGAGTTGCACAAGGCCGGTGCCCGCATTTACCTCTATCAGACCGGTTTCCTTCATTCCAAGCTGATGGTTTGCGACGATGCCCTTTCCTCCTGTGGTTCGGCAAACATTGATTTCCGTTCTTTTGAAAACAATTTCGAGGCTAATGTGTTCCTTTACGATGAGGGCACCGCATTACGCCTCAAGAAAGTTTTCCTTGACGACCAGTCGCAAAGCATCATGCTGAACGACCTTCCCGACCGTCTGCATCCAAAGTTCCTTCCAAGATTGTGGGAAAGTCTTACCCGTCTGCTCTCTCCTTTGCTGTGAACAGCGTAAAGTTCACGCTGCCATAGCTGCGATGTTCCAGGAAATGCGGATGTGCGGAAAAGTCATAGTCTTTGCCGTGCTCAAAAACGAACAGCCCCTCTTCCTTCAGCAACTGCCGCTCGAAGATGATATCGGGAATCTGCGGCAGTTCCTTCAGCGCATAGGGCGGATCGGCAAAGATAAAATCGTATTGCTGTCGGCAGGATTTCAGGAAGCGGAACACATCGCCGCGAATGGGCACACACTTGTCCGTATTCAGTTTCTTCAGACACTCCTGTATGAACCGGTGGTGGTCACGGTCCATCTCCACGCTCACCACCTGTTTGCAACCCCTCGACACCAGTTCCAGTGAGATGCTCCCCGTACCAGAGAAAAGGTCCAGCGCCTGCGCATCCTCAAAATCCACATACTGCATGAGCACATTGAAAATGTTCTCCTTGGCAAAGTCGGTGGTAGGCCGCGCCTTGAAGGTACGCGGAATGTCGAAATGCCTTCCTTTATAGATACCTGTGATAATTCTCATTCTGCGCTACAGTCCTTTTACAAACAAAGTCACCACGTCGTAAGTAACGCCGGGAATTTGGGAAATTCTCGCACGGTTGAACTCACCCACGGGGTTAATCATGAACACCCGCTTGATGTATTTCTCCAGCTCCTCCTTCATCTGGTCACGCTCCTGGATGTCACCCACCAGGTACAGTTCGTCATGTTCCGGTGCAAATCCCAGCTGCTTCCATGCTGCCAGGATGAAGTACATGGCATCCTCCCGCGTGCTCACCATATATGAGTTGCAGAACTTAAAGCGGTTCTGTGCAAAGCTGAACACATCCAACTGCGACTCATGGAAATAGCCATACACCTTGTTGTGCGAACCCGTATAGCTTCGCTGGTTCAAGTGGTTCCACACCGGTGCAGCAGCAGGAATGAAGCGCACCTTTTCCCATTCATCGGTAATCACCGTAAACAAGTCTTTGTGCAGGGAGAACACTGCTACACTCTTCAGCTCGGGCAGCATGGTACAGAGCACCTTGCGCTGCTGCTGATTGGTAAAGGAATAATGGTAATAAGCCTCCGCCGTTTCCTCCACAAATTCGTCGGAAGGCACCTGCAACACGGGCGAGTCAACCATCACCAGCACCCTGCCGTATTTTTCGCTTAACAGAGGAACGGTGCGTAATGCCTCGCGCAGATTGGCAGCCATCGATATGCTGCTGTTCAGCGCATATTGCTCAAAGACCACCTGCACTCCGTCCGTCGTCGAGAACGACAGGCTGTTCCGGCTTATCCTAATCACAAGCCGCCGTGTGGGATTGGTTGCATTGTCAGTCATGTATCGTACCTGTTTATCTGTTTTTCTGATTACCTCACAATGCTCATCACGCAAAGCACCGCCAGTGCCAGCGCCACGAGAGCGAGGATCATGTTTGTCTTACTATTACTCGTCATTGCGCGTGCAAAGGTACGATTAAGTGAGCAGAAAACCAAAAGAATTTTGAGTTTTCTCGAGCGTGAGTACCTTAGACCAAAGGTCAGAGGTAACGATTAAGTGAGCAGAAAACCAAAAGAATTTTGAGTTTTCTCGAGCGTGAGTACCTTAGACCGAAGGTCAGAGGTAACGATTAAGTGAGCAGAAAACCAAGGGATTCGCCGAAAAATATAAAAATTGTCAAAACTTGCTTTTCCAAAACGTTGAGAGTATTGTGATTTGAAAGATAATAGCTATCTTTGTCGCAAACAAACGAAAACAAACGAAATTAAATCAGAAATAAAGATGGTAAAAATGTTTTTCAAGCCAAAGGTGCCGAGCACATGGGGAAAAAGCGTCCTCACCAGCGTACTGGGCACCACCATATCCATTCTGCTGACATTCGGAACATCAGCATTGGTTGAAAGAAAGGTGAAGGCCGACGTCCAGCGGCAGACGGCGATGATGGTGATTCACGACATCGATGTGTGTGTTGCTCAGATGGAAGAGATGGCCAAGGATGAAGAGGAAAGGAACAATGCCGTCCAATATGTCCTGGCGCATCAGGACCAGATAGCGACATTGCCCGAGGATACCATC
>CACXSA010000066.1 GCA_902770195.1 uncultured Prevotellaceae bacterium | reverse complement strand
CATTGGCCGTTTCTCACGTACCACCTGTAGCATCACCAACAAGGGCCGCGAAGCCCTGCAAGCTTACGAAAAAGGCCTTCGCCGCCTGTTCAGCGAACGTGTGCCTACAGAAGAAGAAGACACATTACAGATACAAGAAGGCTAATAAGTATCTAAACCTAATATTATATAAACCTAATCAATAATTAAAAGCAAAAGATTATGAAGAAAAAACTACTGAGATTTCTATGCACGGCACTCATGACAGTGGTGTGCATGAGTGTGAATGCACAAGCCAGCGGCTCATGTGGTGCCAATGCCACGTGGGAGTATGACAACGGTACGCTGACCATTTCGGGTACGGGTGCTATGGCGGACTACACCGATGCCTTGACGGATAACCCATGGAATAATTATCGCAATAGCATTACAAAGGTTGTCATCGGTGACGACATCACGCACATTGGTAACTGGGCGTTTATGGGATGTAGTGATTTATATGAGGTAACCATTGGAGACCATGTTGCATCTATTGGTGCAGAGGCCTTTGCAAATTGCTTAAATGAAGATTTTAAGTATCTTGCCATTCCTGCGAGTGTCGAAAACATCGGGGCATTTGCGCTTTCCAACATCAAATATTTGGAGTATATTGCATGTTATGCAAGTACGGCACCTACACTTGGGGCAGAAGCCTTGACTATACTTAATAATTTGGTTGCTATCTATGTGCCTACCGCCAAAGTCGTAAACTATCAAGCTGCCACAGGATGGAGTGATTTGTCAGCCAAGATTACCTATCCGCATGGAAATTGCGGTGATGGTGAGCCTGCAACTGATGCTGTGACATGGGCATTTGATATGGCTTCAGGAACAATGACCTTAACAGGTACAGGTGCCGTCAAGACATTTTCTGACCAAAATCCAATGGCTTATCCATGGAACAGTGAAGATGCTACTGTATGGAATCCTAGCGGTATGGATGGAAATGCTTGGGGATCGATGGGCATCACAAGCCTCGTTATAGGCGAAGGAATTACTAATATTCCTGATTATGCTTTTGGTATGCAAATACATCTAACCTCAGTAACGTTACCAAGTACGCTGACCTCTATCGGTGCCAGTTCCTTGGAAGAGTGTGCCTTCACCAGTATCACGCTTCCTGAAGGTTTAGAGACTATTGGTGATTATGCTTTCCTAGCATCAAAGTTTTCGTCGATAACACTCCCAAGTACATTGACAACGATTGGTGGTAGTGCCTTCAACGACTGCAAGAGCTTGACCTCCATTACGATTCCCGCAAACGTGACTTCAATAGGGGAGTCAGCGTTCCAGAACTGTATTGCTTTGGAGACGGTGACTATGTTACGCGCCACACCACCTACACTTGGAGATTTAGCTTTCTATGACTACAGTGATCCTGCAATAATCATTCCGGCTCTCACCGCTATCAACGTCCCTGCAGCCAACGTAGAAGACTATAAAGCCGCTGCTGGCTGGAGCGATTACGCCGCCCTGATTGTAGCTGGTGGAGCTCCAGCAGCCACTACCACTACTTTCACTTATACTGCTTCCGAGAAGTTGGCGGTTTTCGACGACGAGTCCAATTTCACGGGAGCCACAGGTGTTAAGTCACATGAGTTCGCTGCTGGTACAGGAACGGTTGTTTATGACGGAACGGTGACTGCTATTGAAGACTATACCTTCAGATATGACAGTGATGCCAAGGAGAAATTGACTGGTATCACTATCCCTGAGAGCGTGACCAATACTGGCGAATACACTTTCTGGATGTGTAAGAATCTGGCTACAGTTACGTTTGATGGTACACCCACATTATCAACGATAGGCAAGAGTGCATTTAAAGAGTGCGAAGCACTGACTGCCATTGCCATCCCAGCCAGCGTCGAGGAAATTGGAATCAGTGCGTTCAGTAATTGTACAGAACTTGCCAGTGTCACCTTCTCTGGTACATCATCGCTCACCACGATCAATCAATCAGCCTTCAGCGGTTGCACAAGCCTGACATCCATCACCTTGCCCGAGAGTTTGACAACACTCGGATCTATACAGGACTTGGGTGGCGGTGATGTCTATTACAATGGTTCCGTATTTTGGAACTCGGGTCTTACAACGCTCAACATCCCGAAAAATGTCACCAACATTTATGGTGCAGGATACTTTGTTGGGTGCAACATGACTGCACTGACTGTAGATGCAGAAAATGCTAAATACGCAGATTTGGGCAGCAATGCCATCTTCGAGAAGACTGCCAACAAGCTCGTTGTAGGCTGTAACGCCTCTTCTGTGCCTGCTGGTGTGACAACTATCGGTTACGAATCTTTCTGGGCAATATCTGATCCTTTCACCCTCACGCTGCCAGCGAGTGTCACCACTATTGAGGCGCGTGCCTTCCATCTGGCTGACGGCCTGACGGCTATCAACATTCCGTCGGGTGTCACAGAGATTGGTGAAGGAACATTCGCAGGTTGTGGTATCACCACACTTGTCCTCCCAGATGCCACGACCACCATCGGCAGGGAAGCCTTTAACGGATGTCCTGAATTAACGACCTTGACTTTGGGAAGCGAGTTGACGACTATTGGCGAGGGAGCCTTCAGCGGTTGTGACAAATTGACCTCATTGATTATTCCTGCCAAAGTGACCACTTTGGAGAATGCATTCTCCAGTGGAAATCTTGCAACTATCACCGTTGCGGCAGGGAATACCAAGTATGATTCTCGTGGAGATTGTAATGCTATCATTGATTCAGAAGCCAATAAAATATTATTAGGCTGTAAGAATACTACATTCCCAGCAGATGTAACCTCAATCGGTGATGGCGCATTCACTGGTTGTAAAGGCCTCACCTCGTTGGTTATCCCCAACACGGTGACATCAATAGGCTCTTCTGCTTTCTCCTACTGCTCAAATCTCAGTGAAATATCCATCCCCAACACGGTGACTTCGATAGAATCCAGTACTTTCCAGAGCTGTAAGAGTCTTACTACACTGGTCATCCATAATGATATGACCTCCATTGGTTCATCGGCTTTCTCAGGTTGCAGTGGATTGAACACCGTAACTCTTGGAAGCGGTCTTACATCAATTGGCCAGAGGGCATTTTCTGGTTGCACGGAAGTTACGGATGTTTACTGTTATGCCGACCCGGAAGAACTGACTTGGTCGTCAGCCGGTTTGTATTTTGGATATGACTTCAAAGATGGAAAGGCCACTCTTTGCCACGTTGCTGATGCTTCTGCTTGGCCATGCACTTCGTCGAGTGACAAATTCTATAAAGTTAACGTCACCTTCGTAGGCGACCTGGCTCCCGCAGTTGCTGGCAACGCCGTGGACGGTGTCTATTGGGCTACCTATTATAATAGTGCTGCCAATATGAAGGCTGATGCCAACACAATCGTATATAAGGCTGCTGTCAATGGAAGCTCGCTGACGCTGACTGAGATTGCCGACAAGGTAATCAATGCCGGCGAGGCCGTCATCCTGAAATCAACGGGTGCCAGCATCGCAATGACTACCTCGGCTGCTGTCAGTGCCAACAGCTACAGTGGCAATGACCTGGAGGGTGTCGATGTGGCTACGGCCGTGGATGCTAACTATAATTACTACGTGCTGAGCAATGTGGGCTCTACTCTCGGCTTCTATAAGTATAATGGTACAACGCTGGGGGCCAACAAAGCCTTTATTAAGACGAATGCTAAGACGAATGCTACTAGTGCCCCTGAATTTATTGTATTCAATGACGGCAACACCACGTCGATACGTGAAACATTGTCTGTACCTAATGCTAAGCAGAATGCGTACTTCGACCTGCAGGGCCGTCGTGTGGTTCAACCCACTAAGGGCCTGTACATTGTGAATGGTAAAAAAGTTGTGATTAAGTAAAAATGGGAGGCAAGTAATATGAAAAAGAAATATATCCAACCAATAGTAGAAGTGATAGAGTATAATTTCCATCAGCCAATGCTCACAACGAGTGTTCCCCTGAGCGAAACTGATACTGACATCCAGTTTGCTCCTGAACGCGAATTTGATTTTGATGACTTTTTATCCCAATAGGGACTATGAACCTCACACCGTGCCAGGCACGGTGTGAGGTTTGAAGAGGAGAGAGCCATAGCAATTTTTTTGATTTTTCCACAAAGTTACACTATTGCTTCTAATTGCTTTATTGCCAGACTGTTAAGTGAAGTGTACCTTTTTATCAAAGTTACACTACCTACACTACCAGCAAAACAAGTTGTTTGGGTGTCATTAAGACGGTCTTTTCATTTGTTAACCTTACCTTATTGACGCAAAACAACTTGTTTTGCCTATTTAGCAACTAGGTAACACAGGACTAGGCACGGTGGTAACATAGTAACCCAAATCCTTTAGAGTATTGTTTTAGTGTTCCGGAGGAATTATGTTAAGGTAATTATTCTCTCAGCATAATTTTATTTGCATAATTCATTTTTTATCCCTATCTTTGCAGCGGAATTCTGAACTAATAACAATAGATGGCTATGAATATCAATCCTTTTGTGCTTAGTCCTGCGATACCGGATAAGCTGTTTTGTGACCGACAGACAGAGGCGGCAGCACTTGTGAAAAGTATCACTAACCAAGAGAATGTGGTACTGATATCTCCTCGGCGTGTAGGAAAGACAGGGTTGATATACCACTGTTTTAACCTGCCGGTCATTCGCGACAACTATGTTACCGTATCTATTGACATACTGCATACGACCTCTTTTCAGGAGTTTATCAAGGAATTGGGAACGGCAGTTTTCAACACCATAGCCAAACGAAGTGAAAAGTTGACAAAGCTCTTCGTCACCACACTGCGTTCACTAAGTGGCAGCTTTGGCATTGATCCGATGACCTACACACCAACATTCGACTTAAAGTTGGGACAAATCAACATGCCAGAATATACGCTCGACGAGATTTTTACCTATTTGGAACAAGCAGAAAAACCCTGTGTTGTGGCCATTGACGAGTTTCAGCAAATTACCAAATACCCGGGCGTCAATATCGAGGCGTTGCTGAGGGGGCGCATCCAGAAACTTACCAATACTCACTTTATTTTTGCCGGTTCAGAGCGTCGCATGATGAACGAGATGTTCTTCTCGGACAAGCGACCTTTCTTCCAAAGTGCCACTTTATTGCAGTTGGATCCTATCGAATTGAATATCTATACGGATTTTGCCGTTCAGCAGTTCAGAACCGCTGGTAAGGACATAGAACCAGAGGCCATTGAGTGGGCATATAACATATTTGACGGCGTGACGATGTATATACACAAACTTTTGCACGACACCTTTGCAGACACCCAGTCAGGAGCCACTTGTACCATCGCGGAGATGCAGCAGTCAGCAGAGCAACTGCTGCAACAAAATGCTAAGAGAGTACAGGAGCTGTTAGCCTACGTGACCGAGCAGCAGAAGGAGGTGCTTTATGCCATTGCTGCCGATCGTTACGTGCAGCGCATCACCTCTGCTGATTTTGTAAAGCGCCATCATCTCAAGTCTGCCAGTGCCGTACAGTCTGCTGTCAAAAGACTTCTGGATTTAGACATCATCACAGAGCAGCACAAGTCATTCTCTGTTTCCGACCCGCTGCTGAGGATATGGATTAACCGATGACGGGTAACACGGGGACAGGCATCATCACACCAAGGACAGCGTCATCACAAAGCGCGCTCCATCGGTATAGGTCGTATCAAGCTGAATATCCCCGCCCAGACGGCGAGCTAAGCTACGAGCCACGGTAAGTCCGATGCCCGTACCATCGTAGTATTCATTCATTTGTACGAACTCATCGAAGATGTGCTCAGCCTCATCAGCAGGAACGCCGATACCCGTATCTTCCACGATGAATTGCACACCGCCGTCAACGATGCTAAGCTTCAAGACTACTCGCTGTTTCTCATCCGATGATGCCTGATGTCCATAAGCCTCGGCAGGAGCTGTAAACTTACGCGCATTATCGAGCAGCAGCGAAAGCGCGCGGACTGCTGCACGCTGGTTGGTGGTAAGCTCTACTGTTTCACATCCATCGTCCAACAATAATTGGAACGTCAGATGACTGGCTCGCTCAATGCCCGAGGCTTCCACAGCACCTAAAGCAATCTGTGCAGCCAAGACATGATCGGTAAGCTTGATGACAGAATGGCTGCTGGCTTCCGACAGTTCCAGCATCTTATTGACCAACCCCGTAATGCGGTTGGTATTCTCCAGAATCTGCCTGTTGGCTTCTTCGCGCGAAGCATCATCGAGAATCATCCCTGAAGTAAGCACTTGTGCAAAGCCGGAAAGAATATTCAGCGGTGTACGGAACTCGTGCGATATCTGCTGGATGAACTGGGTTTTCATTCTCGATGACTCCTCAGCACGTTCATTGGCAATGGTGAGTTGCAGATTCTTCTCCTCCAAACGTATGCGTTCACGACGACGTATCAGCGCATAGATGATAAAGAAGATGATGAGTAATATGATAACCACGCCAAGGGCTATCGCTCTGGTATGCATCAGCTTAGCCTTCTGTTCAGCTATCTGCATCTCCTTGCCTTGAATATCATAGACAGTTGCCATTTCTGCCATCTGACTGCGTTTCTGCCACATGTAAGCCGAGTCAAAGCGTTCGGCTATCTGTTTCGCCGTATAAAGGGCTGACTCATTTCGCCCTGCATTGATATTGGCGCGGAACTTAGGCAGATAATAGGCGTATATCTCTTCCAGATATACCTTTGGCACTCGCCACTTGATGAAACTGTCCAGATATTCGTAGTTCTCGGCAGCCTCCTTCCAGCGTCCGGCAGGCATCAAGTAGTCATTAGCTTGGATATACCCGTTCACTTCACGGGTAGTTTCGTATTTGCAAAATTCCTCGTATTCCGCAGCAGCCGAATCCTTCTGCCCCATGATCCATAGTTTTGTTGCGCGGTCCAGATGAATATAGCCATCATAGATAGCCCATACCCTGGCATCTGGATGTCTGCGCCTAAACACCTGTTCTACAGAATCGACTATCTCAAGCCAGCTCTTGCTTTCCTCCCAGTTATGCGCCATCACATAGGCATCTTTCACCCTGGCATAACAATTGATGAGCCGCTGATGAATCCCTACCGACGAATCGGCAGCCAGTATCTCCCAGCACAATCTCCGGGCCCTGTCACCCACGGTTTTCGCCTTTTCGGGCTCATTGAGTTTGACGTAGCAGCAAGCCATCATAGTCAACACGTTGGTCATCTGGTCGTATTGCCCATTACCCAGCGAGTCCATTGAGGCTATCAGCGGCACGGCAACGCGCAGGAAGCCCTCATAGTTGTGAGTCATATACAGCTGATAAGCCAGCCAGCTGGCACCATAGTTATAATACCACTGCTTACGGTCTTCCAGGCTATTGTGAGTTACAATCTGCCTGCCCATTCTCTCTACCTCGGCATCAATCTCATTATGGTGATAGAAACGCTGATGAGTGATGAGGCGGAACGTCTCGGCTCCCAATTCGTTCAAGTCACCTGTCTTTTCCAAGCTGTCTATCAGGAAGTAGGCACGCAACGTATCGCCTGCATCAATACCCTCTCTGAGTATCAGCGAGTCGGCCCAGCTATAGGTGGGGTGTAGTGACAGTTGTTTCTTACCATCCTTTTTATGGCACGCGAAAATAGAAGCGATTAATGCTATGACGATAAGAGGTATGAGATAAGTTTTCCGCATGGGCTATAATCATCTAATTCACTCAATGGATTCCAAGCAGCCGCTTATTTCTTGTTGTTTTTCTTGAATTCCTCGTAATTCTGGACGGTTCTTTGATAAGATTCGGGGTTCAGGTACAGGATGAATGAGCCAGGGTCTATCGTCAGCTCATGGGACGGACCTTTCAGACTGAATGTGGGGAATTCGAATCCCATGCTCTTGCCTTCTTCCTTGGTCAGGGCTTTGATATTATCTTCATCGGCAACGACGATGTTCTCGCCAGCATGAGCTTCACGTTCCTCTGGAGAACGTAGCATGTTGGGAGCCACCCAGTTCGCCAGCGGTTGTCCGATATGCCAGTCGCGGGTCTGTAATATCAAGTAAGACTTTTCGCCTTTCTGAATGACAGGGACACCAAAGCGTTGGCTGTTAGTATGACCTGCTATCATCTGTTCCATCGCAAAATTCAAATAGGAGTTTAGACGATCCAGGTTGGTAATGGGCTTCCCGCCTGGCGCATTATCGTTGTCGTAGAACGCCTTCAAAAGATGGATAAATCCGCGCCGCAAGTCGGGTTCTACCACCATGATGGTACGACCCCCTAGAAGACGAGTGTAGATTGTAAATGGGCTAAAGCGTCCCAGTTCTTTTTCGGAAGCGTCGATGGCCATCTCGCAATAGTCGCAGGCATTGGAGTAGCTGCCCGCCACCATGTTGGCATTTGCCATCATGAGGTATGTCTTTGCCAGAAGGGTGTCCTTCATCACTTTTTGCTTCTTGGCAATGTCCAAAGCTCGGTTGGTGTAGATCTCGGCACGATCGAAGTCACGCTTGTCATTTAATGCGTAGTTGGTCAGTGCTTCAGCAGCATAAATCTGCTTTAACCCGTCTTTGGGATTTTTGTCTGCGAGTATTACAGCTTCTTCTGCTTTCTTCAACAGGCTGTCGATGTTGATCTTCTGTGCCATCACATGGCATGTCGTAGTTCCTAAGAATACTAGGAGTGCTGCAATCTTCTTCATGTTGTTTGAAATTTATATAAATATGTGTTGATTAATGTTGCTATATTACATCGCGCTATATTTAAGTTAATCGATGGAGAAGACTTTGAGAGTCTCGCCTGCGTCGAGGGCTGCTTTGATGTCCTTGCCGCCACTCTGCACCTTGCAGCGGCTGATGTCTTCGCCCTCCACGGCCTCTATCTTCAACTTGCCAATCTGCGATTTTGCCACACGTCCAGCAATGGTTCTTACCTGATAGACGCCCATGTGAAGACCTACATACGCACCTTCGCTGCTACCCAAGTCGATATAGACTTCCTTCTGCTTATCCTTCTTGGCGGCGGCACTCTCGATGATGTTTGCTTCCAACGGACAATAATTGTTGAGCCATTTGGTGATGCGTGCTGCAAAAGAGTTGATAGCTTCCTTGACAGCTCTATCGGAGGTAGAGTATGAAGATAAGGATGAACCCCTGCCGCCAAACGATGGGTTGGCAATGACCTCGCCAGTCTTTAAGTCTTTCAGGGTAAGCATAGCTTCGACAATACCTCTATAGGTGGTTGAGGTCTTTTCTTCGTCCTTCAGTTTTAAAGAACTGGTGCTAGACTCGGCCTGAATGTTGGTAATAACGGCATTTACCACAATGTTGCCCTCTTGAACAACATCCTTCAATTGGGGCAAACCATCGTTGTAACGGAAGCGGTGGGCTCCAGAGAGACCTTTGATAATAGCGTTCTTGACATCATCTTCATACTTGGAGACCTGAACGGAGGCCTGACCCGTCACTACACCAGAGAGAATCTTACCAATGGCCTCGCCAGCTGACAGTTTCTCGTTGCGATGGGTATATTCCACGTTGTTAAGCATGATTTGGAACACTTGGTTTCTGTTTGCTTGCGCATCTTGTGCAGACAGTGTGTTTGTGCAGCAAAGGACGACTGCAAGCGTCATGAAAATTTTCTTCATAATGGATTATTTTGGGAATGATTGATTGTTACCAGATATGTGGACGGTCGGCGGGAGCGACGTAGTTGTCGCCACTCTTCACCATGAACAGGTCGTACCACTCGTCCATGATGCGCGTGATACCGTTGACACGGTTGGCGGAGCTGGAGTGAACATCGGACTTATACTGTTCTACGTAGCCGTCTAACCCTCTGTCATTTTCCTTCCATACCTGGGCATAGTGCATGAAGTACTCACGGAGCATGTGCTTGTAAGACTCACCATAATAGCCCTTCTCTACCAGCAGGTCTTTGAATAACTCGAAGGACAGACGGACGCCACCGAGGTCAGCCATGTTCTCACCCAGCGTCTTCACACCATTGGCATGCTGGCCCTCGTAGGCCCACAGCTCGTTGAAGCGGTCAATCATCTGCTGCTGCTTGACCTCGAACTTCTGCTTGTCGGAAGGAGCCCACCAGTCTTTTACATAGCCCTCACCATCGTATTGCGAACCCTTGGAGTCGAATCCGTGGCACAACTCATGGGCGAAGACGTAGAACGTAGCATAGCGGCGCAACAGATCTTCCGCGCCATCGGACTGGGGATACATGACCTTAGAGCAGAATGCAGGGAAGATATAGACACCATTGAAAACGGGCGCATAGACAGCATTGAAGTAGCTCAGCGTAGTAGTCGTGAGAACATAGACGTGAAAGTTTCCGTAAGTTGGCTTGCCGACATAAGAATTAGACAGTGCGCTGGCTTGGGCGCGAGCCTGCATTATGTCTTCAAGGAAGGTCTCGCCAGTAAGGTTAAAGGCACCCTTAACTATCAATTGCTCAGGCACGCCGGCATAGAATTTCATCTTCCATCCAGTCGAGATTCCGAATGCGCTGAGCCATCTTGACACGCAGACGCTCCAGGTCATCCAGACACTCCTGCTGGTTGACAACGGGAGCGAAGGCTTCTGCTTCAGCGACATTGACGAGCGCAGGAACCGTATTCTTGATTAAGCTATGTATTGTATTAAAATTCTTGCTGATATCAATATGACGGTAACCAAGCAGGAAGTTGTAGTTTTCCATCATGACGGTATAGGCGGTGTACATCAGGAGCAGCGATGGGTCCTCATTTTCTAGCTCCTCGAAGAAAGGAATACTCTGGCCATCAACACGGTCGCGACTAAGATTCATACCATAATACTCAACCATCCTTTCGGGGGTGAAACCTATTGAGCCTGCACGACGACCCTTCATGGCATTGGCTATAGAATATTGTGGCAGTCTTTCGCCTTGCAAACGCTCCATGAGAGAACCTGTGAGCTGAGGGTTCTTGGCTGCCCAAGCCTTGTCGGCCAGCACCTTCACCTTTTCAGCCCACTCGTCCGCCTGGCTGGCATCTTTTACAAACGGCGAGAGACAACTCCTCATAATAGTACGCAACTCATCGATTTTGCCAGCTTTTCTTAAATTCTCCTCGTAGCTGTTGACACCCACCGTTATGGTGTAATAGAACATGTTGTTATACATAGTTACAGCACGTGCTACGGGAGGTAAATAGCCCATGTCGGCCAACTGGCCCCACCCTCTCAGGATGTTAAGATTACCATTCTCATCGAACATGACATTCATCACCTTTGCGATAGCCTTCAACTCCTTTTCGGCATCGGGTGTGCCGTAAAGATTGCTGACAAGGTGCTTAATCTGTGGGTCCTCGCTGTTTATCAGGGCATTCTGCGAAATCGTATTGATATACTCCAAGCCTTCGGTAATCCAGCATAAGTCTTTCGGATCATGATTCTTGACCCAGCCGCCAACGGCAAAATCATAGAATGAGTCGCCAGGGTGTACATTACGGTTCACGTCACTGTTCTTAAGATAGTTGTCCACAACGGGGTCAATCATCGTGGGTTCCTGGGGTACAGCATTATCCACTTTGTCAAAACACGACGTAAGCACCGTCGTCGAAATCATGCAGCAAAGGACGGCTGCAAGCGTCATCAGATTCTTTTTCATATTATGGTTGTTGAATTTAAATAAATATTTTACTTGATGATTATCTTTTTCCCGTTCTTCAGGTAGATACCCTTACTGATGTTGGCATTGTCTGGAACAATGCGGCCTTGCAAATCGTAGGTCTTTCCGGAAGTCTGCCCGGCGGTAACGGCAGAGATGCCCGTAGTTGGATAGACAAGCGTCTCGCCTGGTTTGACTGAGATGGTAAAGAATTCCTTAGTACGACCATCTTCCAGTTTCTCGGTGAGGGTGAAAATGCATGGGGATTCAACATCATCAAACAAAATTACAGATTCTCCCGATTGTCTCACCTCATTACCTTTGGCGATTTTATTTGTAATGTCTTTAACCTCTGTTACAATATCCCCATCGAGTGTGACTTTTAAAGCTATTTCATCATACATGCCATGATATTTCGGCCAGTCGTAATTGGCATCGTTATTCTTGATTGTCACGTCATAGCTGAAGAAACTATCAAACATATCTTCACCGGGCTTATACTCAAATCTGTAAGCCACGACTTCCAAGTCAACAAATTCAGGCTGATAGTCCTGATCCAGCACGATGGTAGCGGTATCAAGCAGCACATCCGAATTGGCCTCATACAACAACACCAGATAGTTACCTTTTTGATTGTCTTCCTTAACGGGGATGACCAAGTTCTCCGTGCTGTTGGCTTTCAGGTAGCCGCCAGTTCTTGTACCTTTTTTCAATTCCGATACGGGAGGAAGGTCGCCGAAGGCTTCCTGTGAGGTTTTGTCACCCATGAACCAGGTGCGCACAATCAGTTCGCCAGAGTATTCATGACCCTTATTCTTGATTTCCAGCGTCACGTCGTTCGGCTCAGAGGGTATCGACGGACCATTGCTGACATATGCCTTCTCAATGTCCAGGTCAGGCAGGTATTCCAACGTGCAGGTGACACCGCCGCTGGTGACGACAGCTTGAACTTTTCTTTCTGGCATGCTGAGCAGATGCCACGGACCTTCAACCGGTTCGTCACCTCTGGCAACGCAGCGTGCTATCGGCATCAGATGATAGGTTCCTGGAGCCAGCCCTGCTTTTTCGAGTGAAACTTCGGCATCTATATTGAAACGCATCTCAACGGAGTATGGCTTTGCGGCCTTCGCCACAGGTGTCAGTTTCCCTTCGCCGTCCATTGTACCCAGCGCCATCTCGAAAGTGGCTATTGGATAGAGGATATTATCATAATGTCCTGAGAATTTTATCGTATTTCCATCCAATGCTATATTGCCGAACAGCATCAACGTGGAGGGGAATTCGGGTGTACCGCCTGTTGATGGCTGTATGCCGATAATAGCCTCCTGAGACATGCAATAGCCCAGTTTTGATTCGCTGGCACCAGCACCGGAATTTCGTTTCGGGTTGAGTACGGAAAGTGAGAAATAACCGTCGGCCTCTCCGCCCCATCCCCAATTGATGTGGAAAAGTCCATTGCCGTCATAGCCGTCACACACGAAACTGTGTCCTCCTTGGTCGGTCTGTCCGCAATAAGGAACAGGCCTGTTGGCAGCAAGTTCTTGATAGATCATGTCTTCCCACTCATCGATACCGTAGTAGGTACGACTGGCATAAAACAGGTTGGGATTATAGTCGAAATAGAGCTTCAATGCATCGGCAATAAGGCCACCGTCAGTTGACGATACATCAGTACCATAGAGCATCTGCACGCTCTGTCCGCAATAACGCATCAGTGTGGCCACTGCCTCCTGCTGTGCCTCCGTGCTGCTGACTCCCTCGTACGTAGGGAGCATATTGTCCCAGTCGAAGGTCGTTGCTGGCAACCCGTCGTAATGGTCAATATCTGGTGCAAAACCAACATTGTAAGCAGGAACAGCTTGGCAGGCTTCTTTCGGCCACTGGTGATAGTTCATCACCTGAGCCATCGCCGTTGCCACACAACCTGTCAGACACATACGGCCTAAATCTTCTTTATACGGACACTTGTTCCAATATGGAAAATACTGGTTCCACTGTGTCTTGAGCAATGGCTCAATAGCAGCTCTGCCAGTATTCACGGGCTGTTCGCTGAGACCCAGCTTTGCATCACCCAGCGCACGGATAGCCTGACTGTAATTAATCAGCCAGGCACGCATGTTGTCTGGCATCTGCTGCCAGTTAATGATGCCCTTGTCGCTATATCCCAAGACGGGCAGCGCACGCTCGTCGGCTGAAGCGATGACGAAACCGCCCCCCTCACTATTGAAGCCATAGATGCCGTCCACACCCAGTTTGGCAACTTTCATGTTCGACTTTGTGAGTGCTGCTCTCTTACCGTGTTTGGCGGGTTTCTGCGTGTTCATGAACTGCAAAGCCCTATCCAAGGCTTCTTGCTCACTAATGGCTTGTGCCATAGCACCGATGCTCAGCAGCATCAGAACGAATAAAAGTAATTGTTTTCTCATCACCATATTGTTTATAGTAATCATTTCTATTATTTACAAGTTACCTTACGATATTCGGAAGGTGACATGCCATAAGCATCACTAAAAATGCGGAAGAACGAACTGCGCGAGAAGCCGGAGAGTTCGGCTACAGCGGCCACGGACTCCGCTGTCGTTGCCAGCAGACTGGCGGCATAGCGCAGACGGTACTCATTGAGGAAGCCGTTCACGCTTTTGCCATTGGCACAAGCACTGATGGCATCGGTCACGTAGTGTTCATTCGTGCCGAGGAGCTGGGCCAGACGGCTACGGTCAAGGTCTGCATCGGTATAGATGTGGACTGGCGAGTCCATGAGGTCGCAGATACGACGGAAGAGCTGCTGCTCGGCAGTGAGCACTTCCTCTGGCTCTGCTTTCAACAGTTCGATAGCCTGTTGTTCTTCCCGTTCGCGCTGTTCTTTCTCGAGCAGCAGTCGGCGGTTCTTGTCAAGGAGTTCCTTATTATATTTTCGCGTACGCCAGAACAGGTAGCCTATGAGCAGGATGACAAGAACGGCAGCGACAAGCAGCACACGATGGATACGAGTCTCGCTTTTGGCATCGCTCAGGGCCAGTTCCTTCTCATGGGTCTGGTAGATTACTGCCAGCTCGGCCACATCGTTTTGCTTCTGCCAGACGAGGGCAGAATCGATGGCTGCGCTGACGCTGTCGGCAAGTACCAGCGCGTCGGCGTTGCGCCCAGCCTTGCGGTAGGCCGTGTATCGGGGAGAGAGACGTGTTGCGATGTTGTCGAATGTCATCTTGGCGCCGTCGGTAGCCAGATAGGTACTGTCAATCTGCTCATACCAGTAAGCTGCCTCGCTGTAGCGACTAGCAGCCATCAGGTAGTCGGCCGCCTCGGTATAGGCATTGGGCTCCATCAGACGGCTACGGGGTATGGCCGCATAAATGGCGGAAGCCTCGGCAGCACGACCAGACTCTTGTAAGAGCAAAGCCCGCCGGAGTGCAACATGGCCTTTCCATTCCTCTATCAACAGCGAGTCGTCATGCTCCTGTTCGGCGAGGGCAAGCCCCTGTGCGCAACGGTCTAGCCATGCTAAAGCACCTTCGATGTCGCCTGATGTGTGGTGAATAGTGGATATGCTCATACAGGCCCAGGCCGTACCCCAACCTGTCCGGCTCTGATGTTTGGCATTTTGCTGTTCTGCCTCGTAGGCTTTCTGTCCCGTGAGCTGTGCTTCATGGAACTGGTGCAACTGCAGCTGGATATCCGCCAAGAGCATCAGTAAAGCTGACTCTTGATTTTTGGGGAATGCCTCGTTTCCCTTCGCTTGGTTCAGCAGTTCGGTAATAATGCTCAGCGCGCCTTCTGTGTCGCCCCGACGAAAGCGCAAGCATGCCCAACGATAGCCCGCATCGGAATAGGTGTCCCAATCCTGGGAAGGATGTGAGGCATAGCCTTGATAAGACTTCTTATAGAAATGCTCCGCTATCTTCATCTGCCAGCCTTGGTCATAGACGAGTCCACGCAGATGGTCGGCCTTTGGCGTACTGACAATCTGCTCCGTCTCCATGCTGTCGATGACGGCCAAGGCGCGGTTCAAGTTCTTGGCATCGTAGGCTTCGCGATACCGCTGCCACACTGCTTTTGCCTTTTCATCGTCCTTCGTACCGGTGCAATGCGTACAACTTGACATCAAGGCAAGCACGGCACAGGAAAGAAATATGTATATCCTATACTTCATTATTATAAGATTCCTGCTTTTTTCATTTTCTTACGCAGCTCTTCATTCTGATGGATGAAGCGCTCGATGAACACGTTCTGGTCGCCAATACGCCAACGCTGGTAGATAATGATGACCACAAGTGCCAGCAACACTACGATAATGGCAGCGGCTAAAGCAACTATGAATACAAATGTAAAATCCATAAGCAATGCTGTTTATTTGGGGTTTAATTCGTTGTTGGATTTGATTTCGTCTGCAAAAGTAGGCAATTTTCAGGGGCCAATAGTCCCACGATAGGAAAAAAGAGTCTCAAAACGGGAAAAAATAGGCCTGACAGAACCTGTCAGGCTTACTTTTCCCGATGAAATGGGCGTTTTTTATTTTAATTCTCACTTAATCACGACCCTGAACTTCGTTCGAGCTCGTTCACGTTCGGAAATGTGAGCAAGCTCTCACTTCGCTCACTTAATCACGACCTTTTTACCATTGTGGATATAGAGACCCTTAGTAGGTTTCTCCACAGCGACGCCACTCAAGGTGTACCACTTACCGTCCTGGCGCTGGGTGTTATCCTTGATCGTGTGGATGCCTGTGGTAGATGCCTTGAACGTGACAGCAATAGACACTGAATTATTAGGCATGATGAATGACTTCACATCGACATTGTCCTCGATATCTGCGGGTTCTTCATCGCCTTCCTCTTCACCTGCACGGTTAGTCACGGCATTATTCAGAGGTATCTCATTGCCCTGATCGTCGGTTACGGTGATGGAAGCCAGCTGATAGCCCGCAGCAGGCTGGGCAGAGATGGTAATTAAAAAAACAAAATCCCACAGTCGGAGTGACTATGGGATTTTATCCATAAGATATTGATACCTTGTATTATACCTTGATTTCTACCTCAACACCGCTGGGGAGCTCGAGCTTCATCAGTGCGTCAACAGTCTTTGCAGTAGAGCTGTAGATGTCGATCAGACGCTTGTAGTCTGACAGCTGGAACTGCTCACGAGCCTTCTTGTTAACGAAGGTTGAACGGTTAACGGTGTAGATACGCTTGTGGGTGGGAAGGGGAATTGGACCGCTGATGATAGCACCAGTAGCCTTAACGGCCTTCACAATTTTCTCTGCTGACTTATCTACGAGTTTGTGGTCGTAGCTCTTCAGCTTGATACGAATTTTCTGACTCATAATTCTAATTTACAATTTAACAATTTACTATTTTACTATTTACTGCCGCTAAAGAGTCATTTGCTCAACGGCAGTGTTTTATGTATAGGGCCCATAGGTCTTACGGGACTTATAGGCCCTATTTTCTTAAACGAGATCGGCACGTCCCTTAACCTCCTCCAGTACTGCCTTAGCCAGAGCTGAAGACAGAGGAGCGTGGTGGCTGTACTCCATAGAGCTGGTAGCACGACCGGAAGTGATGGTACGCAGAGCGGTTACATAACCGAACATCTCTGACAGGGGCACCTTAGCCTTAACGACACGGGCACCAGAGCGAGCCTCTTCCATACCCTCAACCTGACCACGACGCTTGTTCAGGTCACCGATAACGTCACCCATGTTCTCCTCAGGTGTTACCACCTCGAGCTTCATGATGGGCTCCATCAGTACGGGC
>CACXSA010000065.1:11764-12193 GCA_902770195.1 uncultured Prevotellaceae bacterium | reverse complement strand
AGGTCGATGCCGTACCTCGTCATCCTGGCCAGCTGTATGAGGCCATCGCCTACGCTGTCCTTTTCTTCATTTTGTGGACACTACACAAGCGTATGCCTGGGAAGGTTGGCACAGGCTGGTATTTCGGCTTCTGCCTGACGTATATCTTCACCTTCCGTTTCCTCATCGAGTACACCAAGGAGATACAAGAAGCCTTCGAGGCATCGCTGCCCATCGATATGGGTCAGATACTCTCCATCCCGTTTATCATCCTCGGAGTGTACTGCATGCTAAGAGCCCGCAAATGAAAACACAGCTCTTTCATAAGAGATAGAAAAGCAACAAAATCGACGCTCAAAAAACAATTTCCCATCAAAAAGTTTGATCGATTCAATAAAAAGCACTACCTTTGCACCCACTAGAACCCGCCAAGCCTCTCCACGATGCTCA
>CACXSA010000065.1:0-11740 GCA_902770195.1 uncultured Prevotellaceae bacterium | reverse complement strand
ATGGCATCGGTAACGTAATGGATGTCCAAAACTTAGAGAAGAATCAACGAAACAAAATCATAAAAGAGTTATGCGACCAAGGAGCAGGATTCAGACAACCGACCCGAATAACGGGCATCAGTTACGGGATTATTCAAAGAGTAGTAACAGATCAGAGTCCCCTGATCTATTAAGGTTGATTTTGCGCTTCACACCACCGAAAACAAGGAAGATGCCAAAGAATTCACACCAGATATATTCTGAATAGCTAATTGGGTGGAGGAGGTGGACGTTATTTCTATATATTTGATAAATTAAATCCTAATTCTACTTGTACATTTTGCAAGGTGATTTAGGATTTATTTTTAATCCCCTTAAGAAAACACGTCCACCTCCTCCACCCTTTTTTCAAAAAACAGCCTTTTACTGCCCAATAACCCTGCCTTATCGCGCAATAACCCTGCCTTATTTTTGCTTAAGGCAGGGTTATTAGGTAAAGAGATCACAGGGAATGCTATGACAAGCGCGGCTACAGGATACCGTCATTGTGCCATTTCTACGCCAACAGATCAGAGTCCCCTAATCTATGCAATCACAATTCTTGACAGACTCCAGCCCCAAAGGAGAGAGCGTATCTAAACGGCTCTGATGTCATGCCTTGCAAAAATTTTTTGTTGATTTTCCCTCAAAGTTACACTATTGTTTCTAATTTCTTTATTATCAGTCTGTTAAATGAAGTGTACCTTTTTATCAAAGTTACACTACCTACACTGATACCAAAACAACTTGTTTTGGTATCATTAAGACGGTCTTTTCGTTTATTAACCTTATCTTATTGATGCAAAACAACTTGTTTTGTTTAGTCGGAAGGTATCTATCTTTGTACGCGGCTATTTCTACACTCTAAACAGTGCAGCCGAAATGGATGAACATTTTTTCTTTTGTTTTCAAAAATAATTCGTATCTTTGTAGCCTAAAAATGTATTATATAATTTTTCTACTATTTAAAGAATCATGAAAATACTTGTTGTAGATGACGAACAGGATATCTGTGAGATACTTCAATACAACCTTGAAACGGAAGGGTATGAGGTTGTGACTGCCAATTCAGCAGAGGAGGCTCTTGAACTCCCTCTACAGGAGTATGGGCTGATTTTGCTGGACGTGATGATGGACGAGATGTCGGGATTCCAGATGGCACGAAAAATGAAGGACAATCCTGCTACGGCACCTATTCCCATCATCTTCATTACCGCATTGGAGGGAGAGGACAATATGGTTAAAGGTCTGAACATCGGGGCTGACGACTATATTGCCAAGCCGCTGAGCATGAAGGAGGTGAAGGCAAGGGTTCGTGCGGTGCTCAGGCGGGCGTCTGCTTCTAATCAGCACCCAGCAGGAAAAGGGGCATTTCCCACCTCGGACCATCAGATTTCCTATGAGGGCATCACGCTTGACCTGAATGCCAAGCGAGCCACTTTGGATGGTGAGCATCTGTCACTCACGAAGTTGGAATATGAGATATTATCGCTCTTACTGCAACATCCAGGCAAGGTGTTTTCGCGTGAGGACCTGCTGAAATACTGCTGGCCGCAGGACGTGCTGGTGCTCGACCGCACGGTGGATGTGAACATCACACGACTGCGCAAGAAAATTGGCCGCTATGGACAGCAGATTAAAACACGTGTAGGCTATGGCTACTGCTTTGAGAAGTAATAAAATTGTAATCATTCTAAAACGCTGTTGACACAATTTTGTAACATTTTCTTTTTATCTTTGCAGCGTCAACCACTAAAGGTTGGCAAATTGAACTATGAAAAAAGAAAAAATAGAAAGAATCCAGAGAACATTTGAATGGATGAGATACATCCTCCTGGGATTACTTTTGGCATTTTTCTTCATCGGAAATTCCAGCGCACAAACCACCGATGATTTCGGTATGTGGATGTCGGCGGGTACGGAGAAAAAGCTAAACGACCGTTGGAACATTGGAACAAGTATCGAGCTCCGCACGAAGGACAACAGCGGAAGTGTTGACCGTTGGCAGTTGGCCATAAACGGTGCGTATAAGGTTTCTAAATTCCTTAGACTGGGAGGCAATTATGAATTGCATCTAAAAAACCGCACGGTAGATACCGGGAAAGAAACGGTTCCCCGCCATCGGTTTATGTTTGACATCTCACCAGGGATTAAAGTTCAGCATTGGCTGAAACTGTCCTTGCGCGAGCGGTACCAATATACCCATACGGTGCATAAGAGCAATGTGCAGGCTATCAATGAGCACCACCTGCGCCATCGCTTCAAGGCTGAGATAGACAACAGCAGCATGAAAGGCTGGAGTCCATACTTGTCTGCCGAGATGTTCAACAATCTGAGCAAACAATTCGAGATAGACGAGATGCGTATAACTGCGGGAACGACCTATAGCATCCATACGCGCCATGTGGTGAACCTGGGCTATTTGCTCGACCTGAAAAGGTCGGCTGGAGGGTTGGACAAGGTGTTACATGTGATAACGGTTGGATATGTATATAAGATGTAAAAAAGAAACAGAAAAATAAAGAAACAGAAAATGGGACCATCCTTCAACAGATAGTCCCATTTAATATGATAGAGAGAAAAATTACTCTTCGTCTTTCATCTCAGCCTCATGCTGCTTGATGAGCTCCTGCTGGATGTCGTTCGGAACAAGCTCGTAAGAGGCGAACTTGGTAGTGAACGAAGCACGGCCTCCGGTGAGAGAAGACAGGGCGATAGAATAGCTTGCCAACTCCTTCAAAGGAATCTTGGCGGTGAGCTTCTGATAGCCGCTCTCGGAGTCCATACCCATGATGATGGCACGACGACCCTGCAGGTCAGACATCACATCACCCATGTAGTCGGCAGGAACAAGTACCTCGAGGTCGTAGATAGGCTCGAGCACCTTAGGACCAGCGTCCTTAAAGGCTGCTGAGAAGGCGTTACGGGCTGCCAACATGAAAGAGAGCTCGTTAGAGTCAACGGGGTGCATCTTACCATCATAGACAATGACGCGAACATCGCGAGCATAAGAACCCGTCAATGGTCCTTGCTCCATACGCTCCATCACACCCTTCAGAATAGCGGGCATGAAACGCATATCGATGGCACCACCGACAACGCTGTTGATGAATACAAGCTTACCACCCCACTCCAGGTCTTTCTCTTCCTTCGACTTGATGTTCATCTTGAACTCCTGACCATTGATGGTGAATGAGGTTGGATCAGGCATTCCGTCGGTATAAGGCTCTACAATCAGGTGTACCTCGCCGAACTGACCTGCACCACCCGACTGTTTCTTATGACGATAGTCGGCACGTGCCATCTTGGTAATGGTCTCACGATAAGGAATCTTGGGCTCCTGATATTCAACCTGAATCTTCTCGTTGTTCTCCATACGCCACTTCAAGGTACGCAGGTGGAACTCTCCCTGTCCGTGAACGATAATCTGACGCAACTCCTTAGACTGCTCGACAACCCATGTGGGGTCTTCCTGACGCATCTTCTGCAGGGCAGCCATCATCTTCTCGGTCTCAGCCTCGTTGACAGCCTTGATGGCACGAGAGAACTTGGAGTTAGGATATTTGATGAAGTCGAACTTATTATCTACATCCTTAGCATTCAAGGTATTGCCAGTCTTTACATCCTTCAGCTTAACAGTACAACCGATATCACCGGCACGCAACTCGTCAACCTGAATACGGTTGGCACCAGCGCACGCATAGATAGTACCCATGCGCTCCTTGGAACCGCGATCGGCATTGGTCAGGTCATCACCACTCTTTACCACACCACTCATCACCTTGAAGTACTGAACTTCACCGATATGGGGCTCAACACCAGTCTTGAAGAAATAGAGCGAGGTGGGAGCAGAAGCGTCAGCAGGAACATCCTTGCCGGCGGCATTCTTGATGACAGGCATCTCGCTGACGAAAGGAACGACGTTGCCCAGGAATTCCATCAGACGGCGTACACCCATGTCGCGACCTGCACATACGCAGAATACGGGGAAGATGCTGCGTGTGACAAGACCCTTGCGGATCCCCTCACGCATCTCGTCCTCGCTGAGGTCCTCGCTCTCGAAGAATTTCTCCATCAGCGTGTCGTCACCAGCAGCAGCGGCCTCTACAAGGGCAGCCTTCCACTCCTTGGCTTTCTCCAACTGGTCGGCAGGAATATCCTCGATAATGGGAGCACCTCCCTCGGGCTTCCAAGAATATTTCTTCATCAGCAGCACGTCGATAACGCTATTGAAGCCAGCACCTGTCTGGATAGGATATTGCACGGGAACGCAGTTGTTACCATAAACTTCCTTCAACTGAGACAAGATGGCATCGTAGTCGCAATTGTCACGATCAAGCTGATTGACGAGGAAGATAACGGGCTTCTTCAGTTTCTCTGTATTGCGGAAAGCATTCATCGTGCCTACCTCAGGACCATACTGGCCGTTGACGAGGATGACAGCCTGGTCGGTAACGTTCATGGCGGTGATAGAACCTCCTACGAAGTCGTCGGAACCCGGACAGTCGATGATGTTCAGTTTCTTGTTGTTCCACTCTACATGAAAAACAGTAGAGAACACCGAATAGCCATATTCCTGCTCAACAGGGAAATAGTCGCTCATGGTGTTCTTACCCTCTACGGTTCCGCGGCGTTTGGTGATGCCTGCTTCATAGACCATTGCTTCGGCAAGAGTAGTCTTGCCGCTACCCGCACTGCCAATGAGTGCAATGTTTTTAATCTCGTTTGTTTGATAAACTTTCATAAGGTTTTATTGTTTTAAGTTGTAAAAATTCGGTTATCGGACGCTAAAGTAGGCATTTTCATCCAAAAAACCTACGTTTGCTTTCAAATATTAAACTATTTTAGTACTTTTGCAAAAACTTTATAGACAATATGGCAGGTTTATACATACATATCCCCTTTTGTAAGAGTCGCTGCATCTATTGCGCATTCTACTCCACCGTATCACTAGACATGCGACAACGCTATGTAGATGCGCTATGCAAAGAAATGGAGATGAGAGGGACGAGGGATGTGGATGGAAAGATGGGGCTAGAAACCATCTACTTGGGTGGTGGCACTCCCTCGCAACTGACAACAAGCCAAATACGCCAGCTCTTTATATATATAAATAAGGTATGGGGGAACAATGCAAAGGAAATAACCATTGAGATGAATCCTGACGATGTGACGAAGGAGTATGCCGATGTACTGAGGGAACTGGGGGTAAACCGTGTCTCGATGGGTGCCCAGACTTTCGACGATAAGCGTTTGCATTTCCTTCATCGGCGCCATACGTCCCAACAGGTGAATGAGGCTGTCAATATCCTTAGGGAAGCGGGCTTTCGCAACATCAGCATCGACCTGATGTACGGATTCCCCGGCGAGACATTAGAGGATTGGAAGCAGGATATCAAGAAAGCACTAAGCCTGGAGGTGGAGCATGTGTCGGCCTATTGTCTGATGATTGAAGAAGGAACTGTGCTCTATGAGAAAATGAGAAATGGAGAAAATGAGAAAATGAGAAATGGAGAAAATGAGAAAATGAGAGATGGAGGCGAGGAGGAGGAGCGACAGATGTATGAGGTGCTGATAGACCAACTTACCCAGGCAGGCTACGAGCACTACGAGATATCGAACTTTGCCAAACCGGGATTCCGTTCACGCCACAACTCGAGCTATTGGCATGATGTGCCCTATACCGGACTGGGTGCTGCAGCGCATAGTTATGATCTTAAGAGCCGTAGTTGGAATGTGGCGAATATCCAGCAATACATAACGGCGATAGAGCAAGGTGAAAGACCTGCTGAATACGAAGTGATTGACGAGGACACACACTATAACGATTGCATCACAACTGCCCTGCGCACCAGTGACGGGCTGGACATCACCACAATGCCGGAGAAGTTTCAGCACTATTGCCTGAAGGAAGCGGAACGTTTTCTCTGCGACGGACTGTTGAAGAGAGAAGGTAACAGGCTGGTGCTGACACGCAAGGGATTGTTTGTCAGCGACATGGTGATGAGCGGACTCATCTACGTCTGATGACATTTGAGCGCACAGTGCGTCTTTACTTAAAATACAAAGACTATGAACACTTGGAAACAGAATCTCGAAGAAGCCAAAAAGCATTATATCAACTGGTGGGACCACAAGGGTATCGTACTGAACATGTGGGAACACTTCCAGGAGGGGGTGAAGCCGCATGCGGACATCCCTGAACCCAAGCCCTACAAGGACTTGAACCAGCGATGGTTCGACCCACAATGGCGTGCGGAATATCTGGACTGGTATGTGGCTCATTCCTCGTTGAAGGCCGATATGCTACCGGTTGCCAATACGCAACTGGGGCCAGGCTCACTGGCTGCCATACTGGGTGGTGTCTTCGAAGGTGGTGAGGATACTATCTGGATTCATCCCAATCCAAATTATACGGATGACATCAAGTTCGACGCCAATCATCCCAACTGGTTGTTACACAAAGAATTACTGAAAGCCTGCAAACAGAAGGCACAGGGACATTACTATGTGGGTATGCCGGATCTGATGGAGGGTATGGACGTGCTGGCTGCCATCAAGGGTACGGACAAAGTACTGCTCGACACAGTGATGCAACCAGAGGTGCTGGAGCACCAGATGCAACAGATTAACGACATCTATTTCCAAGTATTCGACGAGTTGTACGACATCATCCGCGAGGGCGACGAGATGGCCTTCTGCTATTTCTCTTCGTGGGCACCTGGAAAGATGTCGAAGCTGCAGAGTGATATCTCGACGATGATCAGCGTGGACGACTATCGCCGTTTCGTACAACCGTTTATACGTGAACAGTGTCAGAAGATTGACTATACGCTCTATCACCTGGACGGTGTGGGTGCCATGCACCACCTGGATGCCCTGTTGGAAATCAAGGAACTGAATGCAATACAGTGGACACCGGGTGTGGGAGAACCTCAGGGCGGTAGTCCGAAATGGTACGACCTGTACAAGAAGATCCTGGCTGGTGGCAAGAGCATTATGGCATGCTGGGTGACACTGAACGAGTTAAGACCCCTACTCGACAATATCGGAGGCGATGGTGTACATCTGGAAATGGACTTCCACAACGAGCAGGAGGTGGAACAGGCGCTACGCATCGTAGAGGAATATGAGCATAGTCGCAATCTGCATCCTGCAGATGTAAAAGACGATGTGGACCGCGAGGTGGAAGAAATTATCTGCAAGATAGAATCCAGATTCTCTAGTGATACTAGTAAATCTAGCGAGCCCAAAATGTTCCCCTCCAATCGTATCCTTGTGCTCGATGGTGCTATGGGCACCATGATTCAGCAATACGGACTGCGCGAGGAAGATTTCCGTGGAGCACGATTTGCCAATCACAGCTACGACCTGAAAGGGTGCAACGACGTGCTCTCGCTGACGGCTCCCTTCGTGGTTCGCGACATCCACCGCAAATATCTGGAGGCGGGTGCCGACATCATCGAGACGAATACGTTTAATGCCCAACGCATCTCCATGGGCGACTTCGGTCTGCAGGACCATTGCAGAGAAATCAACCTGACTGCTGTCCAGATAGCACGCCAGTGTGTCGAGGAATATTCCACACCTGAGAAGCCGCGTTATGTGGCAGGAAGCATAGGTCCTACCAGTAAGACTTTCGTCAGTGAAGAGGGGAAAGACAAAGGCGAAAAGTTTGCCTCCACCCTCCGTGAGGCTTATGCTGAGCAGATTCAGGCACTGGTGGACGGTGGAGTCGATGTGCTGCTGATAGAAACCATCTTTGATACGCAGAATGCTCGTATCGCCTTTGAGGAAGCTAAGCGTATTGCTCCCACCCTACCCGTCATGATGAGTTTCTCGGTATCGACACCCGACGGACATAATATGCTGGGACAGGATATTCAGGAGTTTATCAGCACGTTTAAGAAAGACGACCTCTTCTCGGTAGGTATCAACTGTGTGAGCGACGTGAAAGCCATGACTCCTCTGGTTTGTCAACTGGCTCGTTTCGGTACGAAGGTGAGCATCTATCCCAATGCAGGCATGCCTGACGGAAAGGGACACTATACCAAGACTCCCGAGAGTCTGGTGGCTGACCTGTGGCCTTTGCTGGAGAACCATTGTCTAAGCATTGTGGGTGGTTGTTGTGGTACAACAGACAAGCATATCTCTTTGATAAACAATGTAATAGAACCCACACACGGCCTCTTCCTCACACCGTTGAATACGGAGGAGACCCAGCCAACTATTGTTATCCCCAATGAGCCTAGCTTGTCTGGCAAAACTGATCCAGCTAGTGATTCCAGTAATACTAGTCCCAGTAGTGCTGCCCCGGAGGAACGACTGTTCCAAGCCATCCTGAACGGAAAGAGCGATGAGGCAGCAGCGGCTACGAAGGAGGCTATAGCCTTGAATATTGCCCCACAAGATCTCATCAACGGACAGATGATTCGTGCTATGGGAGAAGTAGGACAACGCTTCCAGGACGGTAAAGCTTTCGTACCACAGCTGCTCATGGCTGGTCGTGCCATGAAGGCGGCTCTGGAACTGCTGAAACCGATGTTGGCAGGTAGTGCGAACACCTCTATAGGAAAGGTTGTCATAGGTACCGTGAAGGGCGACCTGCACGATATCGGCAAGAACTTGGTGGCCTCGATGCTGGAGGGCTGTGGTTTCGAGGTGGTCAACATCGGTATCGACGTTTCTGCCGACACGTTTATTGAGGAGGTAAAGAAAAACCAGCCGGATATTCTATGCATGAGTGCCCTGCTGACCACCACGATGGGTTATATGAAGGAGGTCATTGACGCCTTAGAGGCTGCTGGCATCCGCAACCAGGTGAAAGTGATGGTGGGAGGTGCTCCTGTCACACAAGGCTTTGCTGATGAGATAGGGGCCGACGGCTATAGCGACAATGCCAACTCAGCAGTCACCGTTGCGAAACAACTGCTGGCACTTCGCTAGTGAAAAGTGAAAAATGAAAAGTGAAGAGTGAAAAGTGAAGGGTTTAAAATATCAAGCCTTTTTCTTTCGTTTATAACATTGTTTGAAATCGCAGAGTCCACAGGTGTAATCTAAATGGCGCACATTCTTTCCTAAGCCAATAATGCCACTCACCGACTTGATAGGAACCATCAGCGACGAGTCTGTCAGCGTAACGCCACAGGTATGACCCTGGAACAGGGGGAAGAGCAACTGCTGTTGCGAGACATGCCATCCGCAATAGCCTGGCGAGAAACGATTAGTATGTTTCCATCCTAACTTATCAATGCTCTCCTGCAGGGTTTTCTCCATCTGGTCGGCACACTTCTCCGCAATGACACTTCCCAAAGCATCGGCAATGAACAAACGCACCATATCACCCTGCTCCTTCAGGCGTTGCTGATAGGCCTCATACGCCACCCCAGCCGTACAGATAAAGAGGGCATAAGCCTCCGAGCCACGAAGCTGACGGAGGATGATGTTGCCCATGTCGAAAGTGGGTTGGATGCTCACCACGAAATACGAGAACTGAGGGTGCAACCACTGACTCACCTCGCTGATAATCTGGGTAAGCTCTGCTTTAGTGACCGCATCGGGCTCAGCATTGCGATAACCCATCTGCTCATAAACATCCACAGGGGTTATCATCAGGTCGCCGTATGTCAGAATCTTATCGGTCACCTCTTATTCCATTCGTTCAGCGCATCGAAGAAGGCATCAACATTATGAAGCGGGGTGTGTGGAGGCGTGTCACAACCGCTGGAAAGTACGAAGTTAGGATAGTCCTTCGTCTTCTCCAACAGGTCTGTCACCGTCTCACGCATCTTTGAGGGCAGGGCGTCCTTGAACACACTGACGGGATCAATATTACCCATTGCCAAGGCGGTAGGCGGCACATCACGAATCACTTCTTCCATCTTACACTTGTTACCGAAATGGTAAGCGGCAGCTCCCGTGGCTACCATCGCCTGTGTACAGTGTCCAGTGTTGCCACAGTTGTGCAATACTACGATGAAGTGGTCGTCCTGTACTTTGTCAACAATATACTTCACATAGTCCGACGAGAACACCTGACAGTCGTCGTTTGACATCAGACCGGCTGCCGGCTCAGCCATCACCACACCATTGGCTCCCGTCAGCTTCAACGCCTGACAGTATTTCTCGATGAACTGCGTACACTTTGCCAACAAGGTATGGGCTGCATCAGGATGCTCATAGATAAGCACCATAATTTCTGACATGTCATACAGTCTGCCTGCCAACGAGAAAGGACCGATACAGCCACTGAACAAAGGACGATCGTTGACCTCTCGGGCAGCCAGCAGATTGGCTTTCAGATAGGCGGGAATACGCCCTGCTGAAAGGGAGGGAACCTGCAGACGATAGATGCTCTCAACATCAGGCAGCAAACGACTAGAGACAGCAGGCACCGCAACGTCACTGAAAGCAATCTGAGCACCAAAGGCCTCCGCCTCTGTAGTCAAATCCATAATGGTACAAGCGGCTGCACTGGGATAGTGTTGGGTGAGCCACGAGACGGCTTCGGCATGCACACGTCCGTCGCTGACAGCCTGGCGCACCGTATGACCGTTCTGTTCAATACCTGGATGCGTCATCACAGGAACAGCCTTCACTTCTTTCTGTCGGATGACATCAGCCACCCATTGTTTCATGTTCATCTTCATCGTGTCGTCGTATTTATTTATAGACGAAAAAATACTCATTTTGTCACTAATGATGACAAAACAAGAGTCACTACGTCTTAATATATATACAACTAAGAACATGAAGAGATTACTAACCATACTACTGTTGCTAGCTACCCTCTATGTAAATGCCGGCGAGATTGTTATCCGAGAAGGCGAGAGCATACACGATGCCTTGCGACAGGCTCGCGAATGGCGACGTACAAATGATGCCCGTTGTCAGGGAGGCATTACCATCACGCTTCAAGAAGGCCGCTACTATATGAGCGAGCCGTTGTTCCTGCGCCTCGAGGACAGCGGCACGAAGGAGTCACCACTCGTCATCCGAGGTATTGGAGAGAAGCACACAAGTGTCATTTGTGGCGATGCCCGACAACGTCACACCCAGGTGTGGCCGTTAAAAGAACAATGTGACAGCCTTCCGATAAAACACGATGACGGTCTTCCAATGAAAGGCATGGAGCGCATGATAGACTTCAATACCACCGACAGGACCATCACCATTCCTACTCCACCCGCCACTGTGCTTCGAGATTTTGTCTCGAAGAAGACCCCACTCGAAATGGTGGTTCACCAGCGATGGGCCATCGCCATCCTGCGTGTGAAAGAGATGAAAGTGGAGGGCGACAAGACGGTGGTATCGTTCATGGAACCCGAGAGCCGTCTGGAGTTTGAGCACCCCTGGCCACAACCCGTCATTGGAGGCGAGAGAGGTAACAGCTCTTTCCTGCTGCGCACCACGGAACAGCGCGACGGCATTGAGCAGTTGGTCATCGTCGACGGCGCCAACTATATACGTTTTGAAGGTATAACCTTCAAACACACTTGCTGGAACCGTCCCTTGCACAAAGGGCACGTTACCCTACAGGGCGGTTTTCCACTCATTGATGCCTATAAGCTGAAAGAAAACCCAGGGTTACCTTGGGATAAGGATCTCGAGAACCAAGCCTGGATAGAGCGCCCTGTGAGTGCTGTCACCGTGCGCAATGCCCATCACGTTGACTTCCACTCGGTGCTGTTCGAGAATCTGGCTGCCACGGCCTTGGACTTTG
>CACXSA010000064.1 GCA_902770195.1 uncultured Prevotellaceae bacterium | reverse complement strand
GTTATGGAGGGGAGTAGCAGCGCTACCAATGACAACTGGAGCGCTATACATAACAACACCTCATATACGGTGGCTGGCATGAAGTCGGAAACGCTGGTATATCCCTCTGCAGAGGTTACGCGTCTGGACAAATGTAAGTTTGACGACTATGACCTCTATCGTACACCAACGGAGAGTGCTGAGGAGGCTTACGAACATGTGCTGGCAAAGGCTGGTATCATCAATCGTGACCAGACAGAGCAACGTGTGGTGAACGAGGTGCGCAACAAACAGGCTCAGTATAAGGGTACAACACTCAACAAGGCAGGTTTCATTGATTCGCCTGACGATGCTGAAGGCTGGCCAACTTATGCTTCAGCAACCCCTGTTGTCGATAATGACCACGATGGAATGGCAGACGATTGGGAGTTGGCTCACGGCTTTAATCCTGCTGATCCGGAGGATGGCAAGCAGGTCGTTTCCACTGAGGGCTATACCGCATTGGAAGTTTATCTGAATAGTTTGATGGGCGAGAAGATAGATATCACACCTACCGCCATCAGAACTGTAAATGTGATGTCATCGGAAGTTGTTCGTCGTCAGTATTTTACGCTGGATGGTCGTCAGGCCGGCACGCTGCAACGTGGACTGAATATCGTTCGTGAGACGATGGCCGATGGAACAACGAGAATCGTGAAGGTGTTTTATACCCCCACAGCCTTATAATGTTCTACTACATAGAAAACAGAACGCAAGGACGCAGGTACGCTGTCCGCTAAACATTATAATCCATTCTGAACTCACTTTTTCTCAGTGAACAGCCCAAATTTACTTTATGCGCACACGTACGCGAGGAATCAAAGTTTAGCTGACAACAATAATTGCAGAAGAACCAGTGAAATCAGGAAAAGGAAACCCATTATTCAAGCTTAGCAAGGTGTAGGTAAGCAAAATGGCTTGCTTGAGCTTGCCTACACCTTGCTAATGCCTTGCATCGAGTTACTTTACAACAATTTTTGTACCATTCAGGATATACACACCCTTCTGCTTAGGCTTTTGTAACAAACAGCGCCCATTCAGATCGTACCAAACTCCACTTCTTCCATCAGACATAAGACTTCTTACATCTTCTATGCCCGTTGTACCACCATTCAACTCATTGATGGGAATGTAACGAGGAGCAGGGCCTTGAGCATGATGCCATGTGTAAGCCTCGAACGGACGGACTTCGCGTAAGCCTGCCACAAAGACGCTACCCTCAGCATAGCCAGCCTGGGCATCGCCAACATTCAGCACATACACCTCATCGTCCTTAAACACACGATGCATAGCGGGATAGAACACAATCATCGTATTGGTGGTCGTGTCATGCATCACATCGGCATAATCTGTCGTTACAGGCACTTTCACATCCTGCGACGAGAAAGTCACGCGACCAGACAGATTATATTCTGCAGGATACTCGCTGCTGTTTGGCATTGAAATGATGTATGGCGTATTAGCCTCGATGGCCGTTGCCCGAGTAACACCTTCCTGCGTCAAACGGCGCAACCAGAAGTGCTTGTCACTGGCATCATTGCCAAACGGAGCTATCAGACCTCGTTTCTCGTGCATGATGATCTGAACGTTGAAAGGCAGGGCTATCGATTCCCAACCACGACTGACACCAATCTCTGTCTGCTGCTGGAAGTCACGTGTATAGCTAATCATCTCAGCCTTAAACTCCTTAGGACAGTAGAAATTGTTGTTGCCAATCTCCACGTCCGTCAGCACGATGTTCTTGGCAAAGTCACCTATCACAACATTATCTCGGTTAGCGGGAGCCTGTTCAGAACCGTTGACATATATCAGCATGTTAGGATTGTCCAGGCCCTGCAGGTCACTCTCCGTTATAGGTGTGCTCTTGTTCCAGATGATTGCAGCGATGGTCTTTGCAGCCTCACTACGTCCACCGGCACTATCGAAAGCCTCATCCAGCATTCGTTCACCACTGACTGTTGCAACCAGTCCGTCAAAGGAGGCATCACCTATCACTATCCAGTCAACTACCAGCGAATCCGCTTCTGAGTCGAACCAGTCCTGTCTCGTAGCAATAGCCTTAATGACTCCGTTCTGTTCAACAACAATCGGTTTGTCATAAACAGCACTGCTGTCTGTCGGCAATGTTCCATCTAAAGTATAGTGTATAACCGCCTCAGGCGTTGCCGTGCTGATGATTACGGTATTACCCTCGCGAGCAAATACAGGTTTTGCAACGGTCACGCTGTCTGCATTGAACTCATAGCTCGTCACATCGGCATCGGTATAACCATCACGCTTGGCCGTTGCCCTTATCGTACAGCTGCTATCAAGCGTCAGCGTATCAGTATAGAGCACATCCAGGTCACCATTACCTATCTTATAATAGATAGACGCATCAGCCGTTGGGGTAGAAAGAGACACCTTTCGGCCATTTTGGACAAACGTCACATCAGCCACCTTAAACCAGTCAACCTCGAATGTTGCTACCTGCGAGGGATAGTAATTCTCACGCAGAGCTATGGCCTTAACAGTACAGTTATGGTCCACAGCGATGCTGTCGGCATAAACCGCACTCTGATCAGTAGGTTCACTACCATCCAGCGTATAATAGATAACGGCCTCCTCAGTTGTTGTACTGATAGCCACCTTGTTGCCATTGCGGACAATGAGCGGAGTCTCTACAGTCGGAGTCTCCTCAAACGAAACAAAGACTTTGCTTGCAGTCATCATACTCTCAATGACAAATTTGCTCTCAGTAACTTGTGAAGTCACATCAATGGTATCATTCAGCAACACCTGCTTAATATGATAACCCTCATCAGGCGTAATGAACATTTCAACATGAGCACCATGACTAATACTAAACACTGTTTCTTCTTCGCCTACCTCTACTTCATTATAAGATATTTTGCCATGTCCGTCAGTCTTCAGCGTCAGATTGTATGTACTTGAAGCACCTTCGGCAAACATCACAGTAAGAGTAGCATCTGCACTGACGTTACTGAACAAATACCGGCTACTTTCCAGCACCAGGTCCGTGATGTCAACTTCGTCAAGTGTTACCTTATCTATATGGTAGCCGTTATCAGGCGTGAAATAGACGTTGGTCGATGATCCTTCCAAGAGGTCAAAGATGTGAAGCGAATTTCTCACTGTCTTGCTATTCACAGTGGCCTGACCGCTGCCCGTTGATATGAGAGTCAAATAATAGTAAGTGCCATCACCTGACGACTCTTTCATCTCCACAGTACCATTCCTAGTTGAGGCTGTTGTATTGGTTCCATCAGTGTCCGTAACTGTCACCTGATTAATCTTTACCTGTTGTGTCGTATCAGTTACGTTCTCGCTGATGGCAACATCAATGACCATCAGACGGGTATTACAAGCAGGCAACTTACCATCTGTCAACGTAAACTGATAGGCAGTCTCCCTGTCAGCAGCACGTCTAGGAGCACCTCCGGCTTCTTCAGCCGTCACCTCCACTTCTTCGCAGTTTAAGGTATAACCCTGCGCCTTACCTGACAACTTGATATTTTCTATGTCGGGCGTCAGTCCAGCAGGGAAGGTAAGGTTAAACTGGATATTTGTCAACGAGTCGAGACTTGACAAATAGATGGGATACTGTACCGTTCTACCAGGCAGACCTCGCGTAGATGTAAGATAGATAGAATATTTCCTGTTATCAGGGACGTCAGGCTCTGAAGGACTACTGGGGTTGTATACGAAACGAGCCTCCATACTAATATCCTTTTTACCCATAGTATAGTAGAAGTCGGAAGCTGTCTGGAACAACGTGTCCGCCACATACCAACCTTGGAACACAAAACCAGTATTGGTATAAGCACGCACGCGCGTCGTCTCACCCTCATAGACTATAGCGTTCTCTACACTCACCGTACCGCCATCTTCTGGGGACGCAAACGCTGTAATACGATGACTTATCTTGATATCCGGCTGTGTAGGTTCGCTGGGACTATCGGGATTATACTTAAAGCGGGCCGTTAATGTTGCGTGACCTGTCACTACATAATCAAAACGGCTTTGACTTGACACCAATTCACCATGACTGTCATACCAGCCAGTAAACAAATACCCTGTTTCAGCATATACGTTAATCCTGACCGAAGTACCTTCCTGATACGTACCTGCACCACTTAAGCTGTAACCACCCTCCTCTGTCAGAAGCGTCAGCACATAATTATGCTTGATGTCAGGTTGAGTGGGTTCAGAGGGACTGTCGGGAGCATATTTGAAACGAGCTGTCAGCGTCTCATTCCCTGTCACAACATAGTCGAAACGGCTTTGGTCTGACACCAGAGCCTCTGAACTGTCATACCAACCAACAAATACGAATCCTGTATTAGCGTAGACAGAAACTCTCACGGACGTTCCTTCTGCATAGGTTCCTGCCCCACTCAAACTATATCCGCCCTCGTCTGTAACAAGGTTCAACACATATTTCTTTTTAATATTGGGTTGGTCTGGTTCAGACGGGTTTGAGGGATTATAGATGAAGTGGGCAACCAATGTCTCATTGCCTTCACCTTTCGTGTACTTAAAGTTATTAGCCGTTGACACGACTTCGCCATCACGTGTCCAACTGACGAACTGGAAACCAGTATTGGCAGATGCCCTCAACTGAACAGAAGTACCACTCTCGTAACTGCCACCGCCACTGACAGAACCTCCCTCGGGAGGATCTGCCACCACGGTCAGTGTTGTCTTGTCGGCCTGCAGTCGTGCAAACGGACTAGCCTTACCCCATACGACAATACTGCACAATAACAGTATCATCAGGGATAGATACCTTATTTTATTCATAAGCTCTGCTCTCAGTCATTATTTCACATTCACCTTACGGGTCTTACCATTCTCGCGGATAATGTAGATGCCACCACGTGCACCTCCGTCGTTCACCTTACGACCACTCAGGTCATATATTTCAGATGCCGTGCGGTTTAATGTGGTCTTAGTAACTTCGCGAATACCCGTTACATCAGCCATCATCAGCAAGAAGCGGTTGTCAAGCGTACCAGCCTCAGCAGAGAAGTTATATTCGGTATCAGTAATGTCAACCACCTTACCGCTTTGCAGGTCTTTCAGATAAATCTGTCCGGCATTGCGGTTACGTTTGACACTCAAAGAATATACACCATCTGATGGAATGTACAGACCCAACTGAACTGTACCTTCCTGAGCAGGACGCTCATTGATGGCATAATGTGTGTTAGCATTGTCCAGCGTATAAATCTGCAGCATGCAATTCTCTTCACTCATAAACTTCGAAGCATCACAGGCCGTTTCATAAGCCATCGAAGCCTGATCGTTGAACACCACGCGAGTCTGGTCTTTCACTTCACCGTCAGCAAGCTCCAAGTCTATCAATTTCCTATCCACACTTTGTGCTCGCAGGGCTGGTGCATTCTGAGTCTCAATGGTGGATGTCAGTTGACGTCCTGCTATGGGGAAGGTGATGGTGTTTATCTCGTCCGGACATTGTACAAACAGAATTTCCAAAGGCTTGATAGCATAGTCATCATCAATAATAGAATAAGCCTTATAGCTGCCACCGCCATAGTTATCCTTCTCCCATACTGTAATAGGAGCCGTAAAGTTCAACTTATGGATATTGTAGTAGGCCAGATAGGGATTACCCACTAAGTTCCAACCGCTATGTGCAGGATTTTCCGAATAATTACCTTTCAACTGAATAGCATATTCCTGACAACCCATGATATTCTGCTTGTCAGCATCATCAACAGCAATGAAATTGGTGTATTCGTCCTTGCTAGTACGATAGATAAAGCCCGTACCTGCTGTCACAATAGTATCGGCAGGCAGGTCTTTCCAGTTACCAGTATTCGTCTGGTTAGCAGCACGGCTGACTCCATCGTAATAACGGATGGCATATTTGGCACCACCTTCCGGAACGATGTCCGATACCTTGAAATTGAATGGCAGACAGAGGAAGTACCAGCGGTTGGCTGTAGTGTACGTACGTTGGGACACGGTACCATTAATCTTAATGCTCTCGCAATTGGAAAGTACCATAGCCGTAGTGCCAGCATTAGGCCAATTCAAATTCTTATACCAAGTCACATCATTAAGTGCCATCGCAGTTTCACCATTGATGGTCAACGATCCCCCACCATTGATGACTACAGACGGACTACCCTCAAAGCGCTCATTGCTTCGTAGTGTCAGCGGCTGATTGATATACCACAAAGCCACATCAGCCGAACTAAAGCCTTCTATATTCTTGCTATAGCCATTCCAGTAGGTAGCCAGCTTATAGGCACTCACCAAGTAATCTGGTACTTTAATAATCATATCTGTGCCACAATTGTCCAACAACGATGACAATTCGCTGCCGATGATTACTGTTGGAGATTTCAAGACAAGCGTCTTCAATGTTGGATTATTGGCTAACATACATCTTGCATTCACACTGTGGAAAGAAGTGGGGAATTCCACATACTCCAACTTATTGTCAGAAAATGCATATTCTCCAACTGTAGAGTTCTCACCAATCACCACATGTTTCAGGTTATTGTAACGGAAAGCAGAACTTCCTATCGTAGTGGCTTGCGTTAGCACCAAGCTATCAATATAAGCATTATAGAAAGCATCATTGCCAATGCTCGTTACCGTAGAAGGTATTCTGACATTTAAAGGATAGCAACCATCGAACGCATAAGAATTAATGGCCGTCAGTCCTTCGGGTAACTCAACATTGTACAAAGTATAATTCCGGCGGAAACATTCGTTGGGCACTACCAAAGTTCCTTTAGGATAGTGCACCTTAGTCAAAGCGCGACACTCAAGAAAAGCATAATTACCAATACTGGTCACACCGTCTGGAATCATAGCCTCACGAATGCGGCAATTACTGAAAGCATACTCACCAATACTCTTCAGGGTTTCAGGGAACACTATGTCCTCAGCGTATGTACAATCGAATGCTGCGTATCCAATCGTCTCCAGTCCCTTAGGCAGAACTATTTTATACAGGTAGCCCTTGCTGTCTCCTTTTGCATAGCGGCTGAATTGCTTCTCAGGAATATCTTTGACGTCCGTCTCACTCATATCTATCGAAAACAACTGTGTCATCATGTCGATACGAGCAAAATCATCGCTGTTCATCTTGCCGGAAATCTTGATGCGACGTACGTCCGACATATTATCTACCTGGCTCAGCACCTCGGTACCTAAACTTCCAGCCTCAGGCAAGCTGACAGTAATCAGTGGCGTCGCGTAAGTTGCTACATTCTTGATGTAATAATACACATATTGCGTTCCTGTGTAACTAAATACCCATTGGATGGTATGTTTTCCTGCCGTTAGTTCATCACAGAAGAACAACTCGCGATCTAACTCGTAATTATTAACTGTTCTTATCAAACTGCCATCAATGTAAACATCTACGACTCCCCGATAGTTGCTATAATAATGATTACTGACTTGATAGCGTAGAGTTGCATCTTTATCCACAACTACAGAAGCTGTTAGTGTCTGGGTAAATGCTCCTTCCTTGCTATTAGAGTAAGAAAGCCACCCACTAGAAGTATTTGACCATACATGGTTAGGATCATCTTCAAAGAACATCTGGTAGTCACCCGTTTCCCATGATAAAGTTTCTATCTTTACCATTAGCGCCATAGCCTTATCCAAAGCATTGGCAGAAGCCGTCAGTTCCGCAGCGGTGCTAGCAGCATTATTGTACACTTCTGTGTATTGATTATACAGTTCTGACTGATATGTAGATACACTTACAAGTGCCCTATAAAGATGGGCTTTGGCCATATACAGTTCAGTGGCCTCCGTTGCAGGCAATAATTTCCATACGATATTGCCCTCTGTTTCGTTGCTATAAACTGTATAGTCGGCACGTACTCCTACATAATGTGTTTCATCGTAATTATACATTCTTTGAATAGTATAACCACCATCAACCTTGTTGAATTTGAATTGTGTATTTGTTCCTGTACCAGTCGTTCTACTTATATTTCCTGATTCTGAGTAAAAACGTCGATCGTCTGACTGTCTTTGTAGTCTATAGACACCCTCACTAACAGGAACAAGTAACAACTTTTCTCCATAATTCTCAGCGCGAGCAGGGTCATAACTTGTACCCAGGAAACGCTCTGCTCCCACATTATACAAATAGCACATTAAGCTATCGCTGATTGTAAGTTCTCCTGGCATTGTCGGCGCCGTTAAATTACTTTGCGCCATCACACTCTGGATGCCTATCATCACGAGGCATACTACTGATAATAGAATCTTTTTGTATTTTAGTTATTATTGTTCTGGTTTTTATTAGGTAAATATCTACATACAACGTTGGCAAAGATACATAAAAAAGGTGAAAACACCAAGACTTTCGCTAATTTTAATTACAACAAGTATATTTTCTGCCTTTTTATCAGATACGTAGAAGTATCTGAGCGGGAAGTTCTGCTTTATCTGCCAAAATGCTCGCACCTCCACTTAACCCGCATTGCAGGGGTGGCCAATGCGGGTTAAGGTTTAACAACTAATCACTATTGCTGGGGATGGTCGTCAGGCCGGCACGCTGCAACGTGGACTGAATATCGTTCGTGAGACGATGGCCGATGGAACAACGAGAATCATAAAGGTAATGACTAAATGATGACAAGATAAATGGCACGCTCCTGCTCTGCGGTAGGCGTGAAGGTAGTCCGTCCAGACGGACTGCCAGTCCGAACGGCTCGGACTGAGAGTCCGAAGCCTACGGACTAAAAGTTTGCATTAGTCGAAGAAATAGAAGTCTATGTTGGAATAAGGAACCCTTATTTGGTAATAAGGAGTCCTTATCTAGTATTAAGGGATCCTTATCTGGTAATAATTAACGAGTATTCAAAAATTACTATAGACACCTAACATAAATCTCAGTAAATTCCTTTGTATATCAGCGTTTAAGGCATGTTAGGTATCACTTTGAGACCTAACATAGAGGTAACAAAGACCTAACATAACACCTAACATTTACTGTTATAGAATGAAGTCAGGATGTTACCTCTTATGTTACCTCTTTGTTAGGTGTTATGTTAGGTGTTGAAGGCAGCAAAATCGCTTGAAAGCCCTTTAGACAGGGACTTTTCCCATTTTTGCATGTTAGGTGTTGGCCAAAATGGCTTTCTCGTTCAAATAACCAACTGTTATCGTACAATAAGTGCCACTTATCCTGCAATAGATGCTTGTTAAAAGCAATAGGCTTGCCTTTTATTCCCAACGTGGGAATGTTTTATTCCCAGGCTGGGAATATTATTTTCCCAGTGTGGGAATAAAACTGAGCAAATATGGTAGATTGAGATATGCCATTGGGGAGGCCGTCCCTCGTAATGTTCTAGTAGTTAATACGCACTTATGTTAATGGAAGCCCTTGGCATATTCGTATTCTTTCTGAAGTTCAAACAAACTGCTCTTTTCGTCCACTCCCACAAAGAGTATCTGGTCAGCGATTTCACAGATGTACTTGTTACGGGCATGGGCCGTAGCCTTTGACTGACGAACGGCATTTGAAACGGATATAATCAAAATCCTCCCCTCTTCCATTGCTTCTTTCAATTCTTCAGGAATTACCTTGTACATCTGTCTGGCTAATACAAGGATAACAGGACATTTGGCTTTCAGCAAAAAGTGCAGCACATCCTGTTCCATTTTACTGCTGAAGCCGCTAACCACACACCCTTCATGCTTCCCTGCAGCCCAGTCATAGCATTTCAGCACCATATCCGGCGGTATGGTGCTTGATGCCAAGAATGCCGTCTTGTGCTGCTTCATCAGTTCATTGTTGCCAAGATATTCCATGTCTATATACACATTTCTTTATGCAAAGATATACATTATTTACATATTGTCCAAATCTCTGAATAATTATTTCCACAAAAGTTGCATATTTCATAAACTCTTTTTACCTTTGCACTATGGAACAAGAATTTGAATTCACACCAGACGAGATATATGGAGAAAGGCTACTTATCAGTACTCGTGCTGATAAGCGAGAACTGTCCAGCAATATCAGAGCTGCACGTGCTATTCTACATTCTTTCTCTGACGTTTTTATTATTATCAACACACATACTATTGAATTAGGCCACAAAAATCCAGAATATACGATTAACAGTCGTTTGGGTGACCGCAAGGGTATTATGTCAGAAAAGGGAATTACCGCAGGGTTTAAGTCCGCCAAGAAACAAGGATGCAAGATTGTTGTCATTGACCTTGACGAGCATATCTGTCAAGTACGCCCCTTTGAGTTATCAAGATATATCTCTCGTAGAAAGACTGATTTTACCTCGGGAATGATGGAGGCTTGTTATGTTGTGTTCCAGGGGGAAGCTGTTGTAGTAAATGCCAAAGAACAGACACGCCGAGAGATTGAATCCATCATAAACGAATTAAAGCCGTAGGTACTCGACCAACGGCTTTATAAATCGACGGTTGCGGAGCTTGATGCTATCGCGCCTATATGCAACTCTCATCCGGGTGCAAAGTTAGGAACTTTTTCTGAAACTTCCAAATTTTGGAGCAAATATTTTAATTCCTCTCTCATAAGGAACCATAATCTCCTTACAATTTCCAGTTATTTTCTTTTGTTTCGAAATACTTTAAAACATCCTTAGCGTCATCATAACTACAGAAAGTTGCAGCTAAATGGGTTGTCGCACGTGAAAGACCTACATATAGATATTTCTTCATAATCCCACTTTCTCTTCCTCGCAATGCTTCATCCAGGTTATGGAAGAATGCAACTTCGAATTCCATTCCCTTTACCTCTGAGATGCGGAATACCCTGACGATATCCGACCTATTAAGTGCACGTCCTCCTGTACAATCTACAACATCAATACCATTTAACAAATCGGTATCATAGATTGTATTGATAAACTTAGAAACATTCTCTTCATCACCTACGAAGATTGCCACAGACGGCATTTTGCTATCGTATGCCTTATAGATTTCTATAATTCGTTTTGCAATCCATTCTGCCTTTTCTTCTTCATCGTCTAATACGCATGCTATTGGTGCTGGTTCATTGTCACCATCTTTTTCTTTATCCGAATTATATGAGGGATAATGGCCTTCTTCGTCTTTATACATCTCTCGCGCCAGACTTACCAAGGTTGGTGTTTGGCGATAGCTTACTTTCAATTCAAATGTGGCAAGTTCAGGTAATACCCAATTAGATAATTCCTTCCAATCGTTGATACCATGTTCTGTTATACCTTGCATGATATCTCCACTCAGCGTTACAGAATTAAACTGATAATGCCGGAAAGAATTGATAAGGTAGTAATCGAGGACTGAATAGTCGGTTGCTTCGTCTACACCTATAACAGGCTTTGCCCATTCTTTATATGCTAATGCATATTTGTGCTTCAAGTTATTGAATCTTACAGAAGAGCGCTTGTAAATTCGATAAAGCATGTTATTGATAAAACCAATCAGCAAATTCTGCTCGTCTGCATGAAGATGCTTGTTACCTCCTTTTTCGATAATCTTCTTCAAGAGTTTAAGGTCGTAATTAGAAGAGTTCGTTTCCAGTTGTTTCTTTCGGTACAATTTGTAAAGTCTTGGCATCTGACTGAAAACGTTAGACTCTATGCCTTTAGTAAGTGCTGCATAATTCTTGACGAACCAAGCCAAACTGCCAACCTTCTTTAGAGACTCTTCTTTAATATGTTTTGAAACAGCAGCATAAAGTTCGGCTTGACGCCCTGTTAGTTTCTTCTTTGAGTCTATCTCGTTGATTGCAACTGTCCGTATCAGAGCTTTCAATCTCCGATACAAATCAGCCTCAAAGTTCAGCTTCGCAGACTCTTCTTCAGCATCGTCATCCTCTGTCATTTCTGTTTCCAAGATTTCTTCATCATTTTGAGACAACATATCCTTATTCCATTTTTCTAACAGAGCTTTGACTGCATCGGTGGTTGTTTCGTCATTAAGAATATCCTGCTGAACTTCCACAGATACCGCACCAAGTATCTTCACTAGTTGTTGTTCAATGTCCTTGACGTTTTTGTTTTGATTATCTTGCAACGAGTTGAACAAGTTTACCAGCGCAGCCATATTCTTAACGTTCTCAGCTCTTTTGCAATACGATTTAATCTCTACTGCCGTAGAGTGCCATTCATAGTCTGCTGTTGGTAGGCTATAAGCCTTCAGCAATATACTCGTAATATTATCTATGCAGAAATGCTCAAAGTCTTGAATTGCTTGTTTTGCATTATGAATTAGAGGCTGAGGTATTCCATCCCTAAAAGAATAATTCTTGAAAGGCGAATCTGTCTCTGGATTTCGAAGTTTGTACTCCAACAACATCTTCTTGCGGAACTGCTCCAGAGTAAACGTATTACCATCGTTTGCTATCAGTTCCTCTTCCCTCATGTTGTTTCTAAGATACTCCAGTAAAAGTGTATTTGGAGAAAAGAATACCCATTTAGAGTTTATCGTAGCAGGATTGGTCAGTTCATCTATTTCCTTATCCGACAACTTCGTATAATCACGTAAAGCCTCATCAGAAAGTAAGAACTTCAGTCTTTGTATCATCGTGGTAGTCTTACCTGTGCCAGGACCACCATCTATAAGAACAGGAACATCGTCATAGATATGAGAGCGCTTAGCTTCCTCTTGGCTTGGATCCAATATATGCTGAATGCGCAGTTCCAAACTATCCCTAACAAACGACTTGATAAACTTTATCTTTGCGTTTGTTTCTGCTATTTCTTTTTCTAAGAGTTCTGCTTTTTCTTGATACTCTCGAGTTCTTCTTTCGTTTTCTTCTTGCTCTTTTTGGAGACGCAAAGCCTCTTCTTCGGCAGCTTTCTTTTGCTGACGTTCTATTTTTTCTCGCTCTAATTGGAGCTCACGCAAGCGTCTTTGATTCTCTTGAGCTTGACGTCTGGCTTCTTGGAACTGACTCAGCAAGGATTTCAAATCTGCGAATCGATATCTTTTCTTATCTTCTTGCTGTATTTGAACTTGGTCTATGCTACCTGTCGTCCAGTGACGATAATTGGCTGCATTATAAACCTTCATTTTATATGGTTGGGGGCGATTGCCATAATAAATGCTGTCACCAATACCTTTCATTATCAAAGCACCACCAAGTTTGGAGTTCTTCCAGATATTGATACTGTCATCTCCGTACCAAACCTGTTTTCTCACTTTTACGTTGGCAAGAAATACTTGGTGAATATTTGGCATTTCCTCCAAATCCACATAATAGCGAGCCACGCCGCCTTGACAAGGCATGTTTTGATGTTCGGTAATAGTATGTTCGTTTATAGCCCAAGCTATATCAGCTAATGTTTCTTTCATAGTTTATTCTTATTCATTCTTCATTCAGTTCATCGCCCATACGATACTTGATGTCGTAATTGATGATAAAGTCGAGTTCCTCTTCCGTAAAGCCATAATGCTTGGCAAGGACTTTGTCTATTTCGTCAATGATGGGTTTAGATTTATTGGGATGATATTCATCAAATTCAACTTTACCAGTAGCCTTATAAAAACATGTTTTGCGTATCGCATTCTTATTGAAATCCTTCATGAGTTTTTGGGATAATCTGGATAAATCATTCCTATTATCACCATTAATCATCTCTATTGATATAGGGAAATTGTTGATTTCTCTTAATGTCAAATCTCTACAATTAGAACATAAGAGATTATACCAATAGAACAAAGTGGAATTCAATACTGATAAGATTATATCAGCATCATCTTTTATACTCACAAATATTGGTTTTACATGAGATGAAATAACATTATCGCCATTGCTATTAACAAAGTATGGAACGAAGTTCGTAAATCTTGCAAAATATTGTGGGGCATTATGATAATAGATAATATTTGTCGACCTTGCTGAATAATAATTTGCAATACTCTTTTGGCATGATATTTTTGCGAAAACATTACTTGCTATAATGCTTCCGATTTTTGGTATTGTACCATCTAGAACAATGGCAGAGTATGGGGTTTGTAATTGAAACAAATACTTTCGTGTTTCAGAATACCACCTATTGTATTTTGTACCATATATAAGTCCTTCATTATTTGTTGTTAGGAAAATTGTAGCTCTAATATGTTCAAGATTATCAAATAACTTACCTGGTCTATCATCAAAAGTATATATCCAACTATTTCTTTCGCCCAGTAGCATTTGTGCATTCTTCATTCTTTCTGAACATACAATCGGTAACTGCACTATCATTCCTGTAAATGAAAGATGATGGGTAATATTGAGACACCGTTCGAATACTATAGCATACAAATTTCCACATTCAAGAGTCTTATACCCTGCATTTTCTAACCAATAATCACATCGAAGCCGCCATTGCCATTGATGATGTCGTAGTATTCTGCGAGCCAATGGAAAGGCTGATGAGATTTGAGCCAATCATCATATTTCAATGAACCTCCAGAAACGGTTGAAGCATAGAGTTTCTTGTTTAGCAACTCGTCAAGTTTCTTGAGGCGGTTCTTCAATTCCTGTTTGGCATTCTTATAGGTTTCAAGGTCTGAACTCTGCTCTAACTGCACCGTCTTGAAGGTATCATAGGCATGGGCAACAATGTCCATTTCTGTATGCACCTTATCCTTGAACTCCATGTTGGCAAACATGTCTCCATACTGCAAGTCGTTCTCCAAATCCTCGGCAGTCGCGTAGCCTACCAGCGTATTGCCACAACGGATATTGAAGTCGATATCGGGCAAGGGGTCGAGGCCGAGGTTGGGATCACGAGGCACTACATCGACTACTGCCACCATCTTCAAGAACAGACGGAGCTTGGCTATTTCCGTAGCCTCCACCATAATATCAACACCATAGAGATTGCGCAGAATGATGTTCTTATAGATGAAGTAGCGGATGTTGGAGCGATACTTCCCGTTAATCTCTTCCAGTTCTTCCCTGAAGAGATTAGGATTGTCGTTATTCCAGCTTTGCATCCTATCTATACAAACTTCATAAAGGGGTTCGAGAATGTTGAGAGCTGCAAAGAGGAAAGCACCTGAGCCACAAGTTGGGTCGAGAATGGTAACCTTGCGCAACTGGGCATAGAAGTGCTTTACCAGCAGGTGGTCATCAGTTTGCGAAAGCAGGTCTTGCACAAACTGGCGAATGTCGAGATTGTAGGTGATGAAGTCGTTAATCTCCGAAATCTCGCCATTCTCTATCCTTGCTTTTATTGTAGCATAGCGTTGCAGGCGTTCTATGGTTTCGCGCCATATCTCAGTAGGTAGCGCAAAGGCCTCAGGCGTCTTTTCGTTCCAATGGCTGCGACGCTCCAAGAGGTTAGGCTTCGTGGTGTCGATACCAATAGCTATCTCTTCAGGAATCTCAAGTCCTTTGCCTTTCTTGACTGCATCATAGATATAGGTATCACCACTCTCACGAAGGAACTGCCACACTGCCCCATTGGTCTTGAAAGGTTTCTCGTCCATCTTCTTGGTAGCATCCATCAGGAAAGGCAGAATGGTGTTTCGGCCAATATACTCCGTAATATCCTCCTTGGTGTAGTAAGCTCCCATCTGAGCTCTATCGTTGATGTACTGCTCGAAGATATAACCCAAGACATCAGGATTGATGTCCTTTCCGCTTGCAGTCAAGCGGTCGTCCAAGTGCCAATGCCACTGGTCAAAGAAGGCAAACAGGCTTTCAAAGGCTTCATCAGCAATGTCAAGTGTAGGATATTTCTCTTCCAGTTCGTGAATGCTGAACATACCACCATTCAGATAAGGTATACGTCCATACTTCTGTACGAAGTCCTGCTGATGACGTGGAGAATTCAGTCCATCGTGGAACAGACTGACCAGAAAACCACGATAGAAGGAATCGAAGAAATGGCCCTCGCCTTTCTCGCTTTTCACCCAAGCCAGCTTGTCGCGCAGATAGTTGACGTTCAGGTTGAGAAAACCTTTCTTCTGAATGAAGTAGCAGAACATCAGGCGATTGAGCATGACAGAGGTGTACCATTGCTTGTTGCGATTTGGAACCTGCTTTGACTTATCCCTCTTTTTGTTTTCTTCATCAATATAGTCGTCAATACCCGTAATGTACTTGGCAAAGTTGGTGTGCTCCTTGCGGAAACCTGTATAGAAGTCCTTGGTAATCTTCTCTGAGTTGACGATGAAACCAGCCTGCACCTTTTCCTTTACATCCATGATGGTGGTTCGCTCATCGAAATCGAAACATAGGTCTTCCATCTTCTCAAAGAGGAAGTCTGCCTTGTTGGCAGATTCATATTCTACCAAGACCAAGTCGCGCTTCTCTACTTTCTTCACAGGCACCACCCAGAGGTGATGCTCTGAATGAGGCAGATGGTAGATGCAGATATAGTCGTTGGCAGTCCGGCGCAGACGGGTATCAATCTTCTTACACATCGAAGAAGAGGGTATGTCTTGAACTTCACACGTTAAAACCTGGAAACCACTACGGTCTGCTATCTGCTGAAACTCAAAGACGCTGTCTTCTATTGTGATATCAAAGGTCGTCTGTCCCTTGGGGTTGTTCCATCCCATTTCACGGATAAACAACTCCTTGAAGTTACTCTCGCTGATATACTGAATGAATGTTCGCTTGTTCATAGTTTATTGGTATTTGAGTCCCATCGAGCAAATGATGGTAGGGTCTTTCTGTTTGTTACGGTCTTCGTCTATACGGCAGAGCGTTCCGTTCTTGTGCATCTCTAAGATGGATTCCACAATGTCGTCATTGGTGCTGTTTCGAAGCATACGTCCTAAGATGAACTTCGTGCCTTCCAACAACTGGAAGTTATAGATGTCATCAATAGCATATTTCAACTGCTGCTTTTTGTCTGCATCAAAGAAAAGTGTAGGCGGTTGCTGGTAGTAGTGCTCCAAGAGGTCGATGATGCGGAAACGAGTACTGAAGCGATTGCCTAAGATACCACTCACACTGGTAGTTTCCTGTTTCATGCCATCAATAGCTTTCTTCACCAGGTCGAAGTGATTATCCAAGGGCTCTTGTGCTGGTTCATTGGCACTACAGGCCATAGCTGTAAGTATCTTCTTCTGCGACTGGCTCACCATCTCTCCTTTTGAGTTATACCACGTCAGCACGTCATAGTCATTATGGGTCTTGGCGTAAGTGATGACTCCATCCTCGATAGCACTATCAGTCTTCTTGGTGGAATAGATAATGTTGCTGAGTGCAGGGATAATCTGCTTTAGTTTGGGATTGGCATCCGTAGCGTTTTTCCATATCTGGTAAGCCTGCGAAGCCAAGTCAACATCGTTATCATCTTCATCGTCCAGACTGCCACTCTTTTCATTGTACATATCACGAAGATTTTGTTCGTTGCCTTCAAAGAATATCTCGTCACTTCCCACGATATTGGCATTCTCATTGATACGGGCATTCAGACGAGTGCGCAGACGGATTATCTTCTCTACTCCCTCAGCAGGGAAGAACGAGTAGCAATCAATTTCTTCTGATTCCTGTCCAATACGATCTACACGTCCTGCTCTCTGAATTAAGCGAATGATTGCCCAAGGCAGATCGTAATTCACAATGACATGAGCATCCTGCAGATTCTGACCTTCCGAGAGAACATCAGTAGCAATCAGTACTCTTAACTCATCTAAAGATGAGACATCGGCATTGTTGCTCAGAGGGGAGAAACGTTCCACTATTGCAGTAGGATTCTTGCTGCCACCGGTAGCTCTGTCAATGTGAGTAAAGCCACGCTTGCACAACTGGCGATAGATGTAGTTGGCAGTATCCGAATACTGAGTAAACACCAGTACCTTATCACCCTTGTGCGTCTTTTTAAGCAGAGTTTCCAGTTCGTTCAGCTTCTGGTCTGCTTGAGCATCCCACTTACCGCAAAGCAGAATCATCTTGATAATCTGTTCGCAGTCTTGTTTCAGATGCTGTTTAAGAGTGCGCTTAAAGTAAGAGGACTCTATCCAAGCCACATTATTTTTCTGCGACAACAGCTCATAATACTTTCGGGCTTTCTCCATATAGACCTTCATGTCTGTAGGAATGTCTATCTCAGAATCCTCATTAGAATCACTTGTCTGGAAAATATCATTGATGTCTTCATCCTCTATCCACTCTTCAGGCAGATTGTTCTCATCACCAATAGGCAATGGAAGCTTATTCTCAATGGCATAGATGAAAACGGCATTGCGCACGATGTGGCGATAGAGGGTCAGCAGAAACGAGAAACCGCTACTATCGATACGCTTGAAGAAGGTGCTCTTGCAGAATCCCATCATGCGCTGTCCTGCACGGCTCAGATTCTCCAACAGATGCTTGTCTGTCGTTGAGGCGTTGGCTGTCTTGCCCGTATCCTCATATTGTGACAATCCATAGCGAGGCAAGCGAAGTTCCTCCATCATTGCAATCATCTCCTCAGAATAGAGACGGCTATATTGATCGCCAGGCGTTGTATCGAACTTGATGGCTTTCGGCTTACGCTCCGGGAAGAAGTTTTTTCTTCCGCCACGAAACTCCAAGTATTTCCTTCCTGTAGCTTCGTCGGTCTTGGCATAATTCTCTTTAATAAAAGTTCGTGTGCGACGAACTAAAAACAGCTTCATCAGTTCCTGCCAGTCATCAAGACTGGTGCTCTTTTCAAAGGCTTTGATGCTACGGATAAACACCTCACTGTGTTTCTGTAAGAAAGCACGGTCGCCACCCAAATCACGGATATATTCCTCAGGACGGATACCCAAATCGTCGTCTTCGCTAATAAACAACTTCAACTGGCTGCTCAAGTCAGAGAAGTCTTTATTGTATGGTGTAGCCGTCAGAAGCAGCACCTTACAATCTTGTCGTTCAATAAGAGCCTTGATGTTCTGGTAACGCTTGCCTTGCTCGTTGCGCAGGTTATGACTTTCATCGACGATAATCAGACGATAGTAACGGGCATTGTCTACGTCGATGGGTTTAGCAATCGACATGATATCCGCCTTCAGGTCGTAACGCTTGCGATACTTATCCCACATATCCTGAAGATTGGCAGGACAGATGATAAGCGTACTGCTAGCGTAAGTCATCTCGTAGATTTTAGCAATGGCACAGGCTGTTATCGTCTTACCAAGTCCTACCACATCACCTATCATCGCTCCGCCTCGTTTATCGCTGTTCAGATGTCGGGCTGCTATCTTCACCGCTGTCTGCTGAAAGTCGAAAAGCTCACGTTGAAACTCTGGCGGCATTGTGAATTCTTTCACACCACTACGGGCATCAGCACTCAGATGATAGGCCGTCTTCAGATAGATATAATAAGGAGGAATAACCTCTTCACCAGCCCAACTGTTATCTATTGCTTCTATCAGTTCTTTGGTGATATCAATACAGAAACGGTCATTCCATCTTTCATCAAACCAATCAGCCAATGCCTCCAAGTCACGATTGTTTTCTATATCTGCATCCAGTTCTCCATTCTTGGTGAGTCCAGAGTACGTCAGATTACTACTACCAAGGATAGCCGAAATCTTATTACGATTGGAATCAGGACTGAATGCCAAATAGAGTTTAGCATGAAGCGGATGAGCTACATATAGTTTCACACAGACTTTGTTTTCCTTCAGCTGGGCTGAGAGCCTACGGAGCGTCCACTCATCACGTTTCGTGGGCATTCCCAACAACAATTGCTTCCTAAAATCTCTGGCTATCTCCAATTTACATTGTTGTACATAGGCTGCATCGGGAATGACTTGATCAGAATAGAGCTGACGAACCAGTTCCTCGTCAGGCTGATGCATCCCTATGAGCAATCGACAATGCCGGAACTCTTGCCTGTCATTCTCATAAACATATTCACCTGGTATTTGGTCTATCTGATTTACCACCAAATCCCATCCGCGTAGGTTAAAGTAGCCTACGCAGAAATCTACTCGCTTGATACCTACATCCGTTATAAGGTCTTGCAAGCCATTCACAAATTTCGACTCTATGTTGTCATAGATTCTTGCCATGTCTGCACTATTGTTTTAGGAGCATAGCACTTACCGGATTTACAGGTCACCCCCACCAACCAAACAGACACGAAAAAAGCGCGGACCGCTTATCCGTGTCTTGGGTGGTGAGAGATACCCGCTGAATTGATAAGTGAAATGTCCACGCTATCAAGCGCAGACATTAGACATTATTCAAAATTCAGCTCGTATACTAAAGCTCTCACCTTTTAGACACACCGAATAACTGCTAATGCTGTTATTTGTTTTACCCACTAAAGTCATACCTGCACCTCCACTGAGGTCCATCGCCAGTACTTGAATGCAAAGATAGGGATTATTTCCGAAAAAAGCAAGAAAAAGGTGGAAATCTTTTGATTCCCACCTGATTGTTATCTGTTCTGATGTGAAAGCTAATTGCTATTCCCACTCGATGGTTGCGGGTGGCTTTGACGAGATGTCGTAGCAGACGCGGTTGACGCCACGCACCTTATTGATAATCTCGTTGGAGACCTTTGCCATGAAGTCGTAGGGCAGATGGGCCCAGTCGGCGGTCATAGCATCGGTGGAGGTGACGGCACGCAGGGCAACGGGGTGCTCGTAAGTGCGCTCATCGCCCATGACACCGACGGAGCGGACGGTGGAGAGGAGGATAGCACCTGCCTGCCATACCTTATTATATAATGTCTCGCCATCGGTATCGACATACTCGCGGAGTCCACGGATATAGATATCATCGGCATCCTGCAGAATGCGCACCTTCTCGGGAGTGATATCGCCAAGAATGCGGACTGCCAAGCCGGGACCGGGGAAGGGATGACGGGTGATGAGATGCTCGGGCATGCCCATCTGACGACCTACACGGCGCACCTCGTCCTTGAAGAGCCACTTCAGGGGTTCGCACAACTGGAGGTGCATCTCCTCAGGGAGTCCTCCTACGTTATGATGACTCTTGATGACCTTACCGGTGATGTTCAACGACTCAATGCGGTCGGGATAAATGGTACCTTGTGCCAACCAACGAGCATCGGTAATCTTACGTGCCTCGGCATTAAAGACTTCTACGAAATCGCGTCCGATAATCTTACGCTTCTGCTCTGGGTCGGTGACGCCGGCGAGGTCGGAGAAGAACTTCTCAGAAGCATCGACGCCAATGACATTCAGACCGAGCACCTTGTAGTCGTCCATAACCTGTTGGAACTCGTTCTTGCGCAACATGCCGTGATCGACGAAAATACAGGTGAGGTTCTTGCCGATGGCTTTGTTCAGCAGCACGGCAGCAACGCTGGAATCGACACCTCCGGAGAGTCCGAGAATGACGCGGTCGGTACCCAACTGGGCCTTCAGCTCAGCCACCGTGGTATCGACAAAGGATGCGGCACTCCAGTCTTGATGGGAGCCACAGATATCGACAACAAAGTTCTTCAGCAACTGCTTGCCCTGCAAGGTGTGATAGACCTCAGGATGGAACTGAACAGCCCAAACAGATTTACAATTTGACGATTTACTATTTGACAATTTCTCTGCAGGGCACCAGAAAGCGGCATTTCTGACGTCCTTCGTGCTGCCAATAATCTGGAAACCGTCGGGGATGGCAGTGATGGTGTCGCCATGTGACATCCAAACCTGTGAGTTTGGCTCGAAGCCTTTGAACAGGGGATTGGTGACATCTACCGTCTGCAGATTGGCACGTCCGTACTCGCGGGAGTCGGCCTTTTCCACCTTACCACCGAGGGTATGGGAGATGAACTGTGCTCCGTAGCAGATGCCCAGCACGGGGAGACGACCGACGAACTGGCTCAAGTCAACCTTGAAAGCCTCGGGGTCGTGGACGCTGTAAGGCGATCCGCTGAGGATGACACCAATCACATCGGGGTCGTCCTTCGGGAACTTGTTGTAAGGCAAAATCTCGCAAAAGGTGTCGAGCTCACGGACACGGCGGCCAATGAGCTGCGTAGTCTGCGAACCGAAATCGAGAATAATAATCTTTTGCATAAGCTCTGTCCCCTAAGTTAGGGGGATGGGGGTCTGAACAAGCGTTTCCAGACACGATAAATTAGTTATACCATATATTATTACAGAGGAATTCTGCGCCTGTTCAGACCCCCTGCCCCCTAACTTAGGGGGTTCGTACTTGCAAAAATTTCTCCGCTTTTTCCAGGCTATCGAGCTTGCCGACATCAAGGACATCGAGGTCGAGCTTCACCAGTCCTACGATATGGGAGCGGTGGCAGACGCTGAGGTAGAAGTCGATGATGGGGAAACGGTCGGGAAAGCGGTCCATAAGGGGGAACAGACGGGGCGAGAAACTGTGGATGCCTGAGAAGGCGAAGGCATACAGCTTAGAGGTAAGAGGTGAGAGGTGAGAGGTAAGAGCGGAGGGCTGAGAGGTGACATTCAGGTTGTCATCAATCGTAAGCTCAGCCTCACGGAGCCACGGGAAGGGTGACTTTACTTCTCCCGTCTCACGGTTCATCCATCCCATGAGTCGCATGGCATTGTCGAAGAGCAGGTAGCGCTTGGTCTGACGACGGCTTACCAGCAACACGGCATCCTCGTCAGTCTCATGCTGACGGGCAAACCATGCATAATCCACATTATCCAATATATCAACGTTATGCAGGAGGATGGGCTGTTGGTCATCGAAGAGGTCTTGGGCCTTCTTCAGTCCCCCACCCGTTTCTAACAGCTCTGCTGTCTCATCGCTGAAGTGCACCAATGGGGCATAGTCCTGTTCGCCTACATAGTCTATAATCTGTTGGGCAAAATGGTGAACGTTGATGACAAAACGGTCGTAGCCCTGCCGTTGTAACTTGCGGATGTTCCATTCCAACAGGGGCTTGCCACCCACCGGAACGAGTGCCTTGGGCATGGTGTCCGTCAAGGGTTTCAGTCGTGTTCCGAGGCCTGCAGCCAGTATCATTGCTTGTTTCATTTCGCTTCCAATATTTGAGTGATGCCCTGCTCACGATGGCAGATGCGCACTTCGATGCCGAACTTATCGTGAATATGCTCAGCAAGATGCTGGGCGGAATAGACGGAGCGATGCTGTCCGCCCGTACAACCGAAGCAGAACATCAGCGAGGTAAAGCCACGCTGGATATATCGGCGCACATGGTTGTCTGCCAACTTATAGACGGAGTCGAGGAAGGTAAGTATCTCACCATCGTCCTCCAAGAAACGGATAACAGACTCATCAAGTCCCGTTACCTTCTTATAAGGCTCGTAACGTCCAGGATTGTGCGTAGAACGGCAGTCGAACACATAGCCACCACCATTGCCGCTCTCATCCTCGGGAATTCCTTTAGTATAGGAGAAGCTATAGACACGAACTACCAGCGGTCCCTGTGCATCGTATTTCGAGAAGGTGGCTGGACCATCCTGCGGGTGAGGCTTATAGGGGTTCAGGTCGGTGGTTTTCAGACCATCAGCACGCACGGCAGCAGTCTCTATTTGCTGGAACTGGGGCATCCGTGTCAACCTGTAGAGCACATCGGTCAGATAGGGATAGGGGAAGTTACGCTCGTCCAACAGTTCCCTGAGGTTGCGAATAGCAGGAGGGATAGACTCTATGAAATGCTGCTTACGCTCGAAATAGCCACGGAAGCCATAGGCTCCCAAGACCTGCAACAAGCGGAAGAGCACGAAGAGCCCCAGACGATCTACAAAATGGTGAGGTTGTGGCACCTCGGTATATTGCTTCAGGGCATGGTAGTATTCATACACCAGTTCCCTGCGTACCTTATGGGGATATTTGGCAGAGGCCTGCCACAGGAATGAAGCGAGGTCGTAATAGTACGGCCCACGGCGTCCGCCCTGGAAGTCGATGAAGAAAGGACGTCCGTTGCTGTCGAGCATTACGTTGCGAGCCTGAAAGTCACGATACAAGAATCCCTGCGTGTCTTTCTCGGATGCCAGATCCTTGGCCAACAGGCGGAAGTCGGCCTCGAGTTTCATCTCGTGGAAGTCCAGTTCAGTGGCCTTTAGAAAACAATATTTGAAGTAGTTAAGGTCGAAGAGCACCGAATCGGTATTGAACTCCGGTTGGGGATAGCAGTTGGAAAAGTCCAGCCCGTCGGCACCATTCAACTGAATGTTAGGCAGTTCACGGATGGTACGCCTCAACAGCTCCACTTCCTTTACAGTATAACGTCCACCAGCCTCACGACCTCCACGGATGGCATCAAACAGCGAGATGCTACCTAGGTCGGTTTGGATATAACGCAGCTCATCGTCACTCACGGCCAGTATCTCGGGCACGGGCAATTGCTTCTTGGTAAAGTGGCGACAGAGGTAGATGAAGGCATGGTTCTCATCGCGACTGGTACCCACACAGCCTACCACTCTAACACCCTGACTGTCGGTCATACGGTAATATTCACGATTGCTGCCAGCACCTGCCAGACGAGTCACTTCCTGGGGTTCCACCCCACTCCATTGCTTATAGAGTTCTACTAACTTTTGCATAATCGAGTACAAAGGTACGACATAATTTTGAATTATGCATTATGAATTATGAATTATTAATTATGCATTATGAATTATTCCAACGTAACCCCCATTAATCCAACAACAATGTCATTAGACAGCGTCCTGACCGTCAGTGCCTTCAAATGCTTCCGATTGTCAAGGGGCAGACAAAGCAAGAGTCCGGCCCCTCCTGGAATCTCACGGCCATACACCCCTTTAATACCTAACGCATCACCCAGATCACGGCTCACCACTCCTGTGCCGAACGATACACGGTATGGTCTGGGCTCCGCCACCTTAAAGGCCATGCCATCCACATAGAAGTCCTGTTCGATGGGGCACCATGTGTCGGGGTTCACCAGTCGCAACGTGTCCGTTGAACCGTCGCGATATTGCGCTACCACCAGTCCGTTGTCTATATGGCACTGCATGTGGTTGGTGGAGCCTGCCATCAGAAGCCACGCCTTCGAAGCCTGTCCGCGCAAAGGAATGGTAATGCTGTCGGGATAGTTGTCCCATAGCGAGGTATAGACGATGTTACGGCCTTTCTTGGGAGTGCGGAAGGGAATGCCTGCTACCGTAAACGTACCATCCTGAATCATGGAGCGAAACACACTGTCGTTGATGTCTGGCCTGTAGTGCGGATGACACCACTCGCCAATGCCCTGCAGAGGGATTTGCAAGGTGGTATAAGGCGGACGGGGCGTGCGATACTCTTGCTTGAAAATATCATCGACACACGCATTGAAGTACCGGTCTATCGGCTGGGGCTTATACATCTCCTTCACCTCTATCACCTGGTGCGCCTCCTTTGTACCCGCGATGTCACGGTATCTACCCTCGCCCAGATTCAGCCTCAGCACCATCTGCAGAGGAGTCTTGAAACGTTGGTCGATGACGAAACGCAGGGTGCCGTTCTTTCGCGTGAACTGATAATCCAGATAGGGCGTATGAATGCTACAGCTGTCCCATTCCTGGGGAAAGCCCGGACGGAGAATGCATTGTCCGTAGAGCGCTTGCGGAATGATTCCAAAGAGCCCCTGCAACAAGGTTCTCGACGAGATGCCGATGCAATCGCCAAAGTCCCTGTAGCACTCTCCACGTGCCGCATCGTAATGGCTCACCTGTCCGAAGTTGGCAGGCGACTGACCGTAGTACATCTGGTCCATCACGTTTGCCTTCACCAGTCGGAAGCCCTCTTCATGGCGCCCTGCCTCGAAATAAGCCAGTGCAGTATGCATCACCTCGGCAGCTGCCACGTTGTTAATGCTCCAGGAATAAGGCAGCCAGTTGCTGGTAGCGATTGTTGAAAGTTGATTGTTCAAAGGTATATGGGGTATTTCACGGTCGATGTATTGTGTAGCGCGATACGCCTGTTCCGGTGTACATGCCCCACAGTCTATGGGGATATAGATGCTCCACACAGCAGCACTCTCATGCACCCGCTGCTCACCCATCAGGTCTTGGAATTCGGCCCAGTGGCCTTTCTTCTCCAACCACAAGCGTTGGTTCATGGCTTTCAAGATTGCCTCCGCCTCCTGTTCGTAGGGTGTCGCATCTTCCCCTATTAGGTGGGCTATCCTGGCAGCCAATTTATTGCCCCGATAGTTATAGGCAGAAGAATGCGTAACGGCACCACCACTATAATACAAGGCATCACTCGCCCAG
>CACXSA010000063.1 GCA_902770195.1 uncultured Prevotellaceae bacterium | reverse complement strand
GGCGGCGTAGCTCCCGAGGAGGAGAACCTCACCAAGTGGTTCAAGGCCGGCGTCTTCTGCGTAGGCATGGGCTCCAAGCTCTTCCCCAGCGACAAGGTGAAGGCTGGCGACTGGCAGTATGTCACCGACAAGTGCAAGGAGGCACTCGGTTACTGTGCTAAGGCTCGCGCCTGATGGTAAATGAGTAATGAGAAATGAGAAATGAGAAATGTAAATTGAAAATGAAGAAATGTCCGCATAAAAGGTGTGCGCAGCTTCATTTAAACATTTCTCATTTCCATTTCTTTGACCGAGGTCAAAGCGACTTCGTCGATTACTCATTTTTTTCGTTCCTTTCATTCCTTTCATTTCTCATTTTCTTTTGTTCATGTCAGTATGAGCAAAAGAGTACGGTAGATAGGCTCAATGCCCTTTCCTATGCCTATCATTATCGCAACATTGATTCTACGTTACTGTATGCCCGCCAAGCCTTGCAGCTTGCTTCGGATTATAAAGACGGTCGTGCAGAAGCTTTAACCCATCTCGCTTTTGTCTCGCTGGTCTCCATGAACTATGCCGAGGCCGACAGCTTGTTGGACGAAGCCATAGCACTTACCGACAATCAGATAGAACTGTTGGTATGTTATGTCCAGCAGATGCGTCTTTGTCAGCGCCGTTCCGAGAACCGACAGTTTTACGAGTGGCGCGAACAGGCCGTCAATGCCCTCAAGCGCATCAATGAGGAACGCTCACAGCTTTCCGAGCATCAACGCCGCCGACTGGCCTACGCCGAGTCGGAAATGGCCATCGTCACTTCAACCTATTATTATTATGTAGGATTAGAACGTCAGAGTGTGGAGGCTCTCCGCCAGTTGAACACCGATGAGGTTCGCCACGATACCGCCCAATACCTTAACTATCTCTACAATATCGGTGCAGGTGGTGTGCTCACCGAGGGCACTCCCGAGCAGATTTACCAAGAGGAGGTGGAATGCCTGAACCGTTGTCTGAGCATAGCCGAACGTAGTGGCTATGTCTATTTTGAAGCGCAGGCCAAGGAGGCACTTGCCGACCATACCTCCGACTTACAACCCGCTGAGGAGGCTTTGCTGTTGTTCAAAGCCTATGGCGATGTCTATCAGATAGCCGGTGCCTATCGTACTTTGGCTTCATGCTATCATGCGATGGAGGACGACGAGCGTGCCTTGCTGTATCTGGACAGTGCCCTCATCGACCGCCGCATCAGTCAGGCTCCCGACCTGGTGGCCAGTATCCGCGAACAGCTCAGCGTGGCTTATTCGGCTGTCAACGACAAACCCAACAGCGACTATAACCGCAACATCTATATCGACCTGCAGGAGCAGACCCGCCAGGACCGCGAACTCGAGGCGCGTGCCGGTTTGCTGGACCATGCCGTGAACCAGCTGACCCTCATGATATGGGCAGTCTTTGGCGCCATCGTCCTGTTGCTCTTCTTCCTGTGGCTCTTCAACCATCTCAACCGGAAACAGCAGGAAGACCACGAGCTTGATGACTTGCTGGAGGAGAAGAACGAACAAGTGGCTGAGGCCCGACTGCGCGTGGAGCGAAATGAGCGCCGCCAGCTGGAACAGCGCGCCAAGGTTTCGCTCGCCATGAGCATCCTTCCGCTCATCGACCGTATTCTGCATGAAGCCAAATACCTGGACAATCCAGACCGCATACATCCTCAGTCGTCTTCTGATAATACGGAGCACATAGAATACATCCGCGAACTGACCGATAACATCAATGCGCAGAACGACCTGCTGACCCAGTGGATTCAGTTGCGCCAGGGTGAACTGACCCTGCACATCGAGAGCTTCCCCTTGCAGCAGCTCTTCGACATGGTGGCTCGCAGCAAGACCAGCTTTGCCATGAAAGGAGTGACGCTTCAGGTGGAGCCCACCACAGCCATTGTCAAGGCCGACCGCGTGTTGACGCTCTTCATGCTGAACACCCTGGCAGATAACGCCCGAAAGTTCACGGCTCGCGACGGACAGGTGGATATTGCGGCCCGCGAGGCGTCCGACTATGTGGAGATTTCCGTCAGCGATACCGGGTGCGGCATGAGCCAGGAGGTGCTCGACCACGTGTTCGACCATAAAATGATAACCGACAAGTCGGCCACCTCCCACGGTTTCGGGCTGATGAACTGCAAGGGCATCATTGAGAAATACCGCAAGATCAGCCAGATATTCAGCGTTTGCCTCTTGCAGGCCGAGAGCGAGCAGGGTAGGGGCTCGCGCTTCTATTTCCGCTTGCCGAAGGGCATTCAGCGCATCGTGCTGCTGCTGATGATGGTTCATGGTTCAGGGTTCATGGTTCATGGTTCAGGGTTGATGGTTCATGGTTCATGGTTCATGGTTCAGGGTTCATGGTTCATGGTTCAGGGTTCAGGGGTCATGGTTCATGGTTCAGGGTTCATGGTTCATGGTTCAGGGTTGATGGTTCAGGGTTCAGGGTTCATGGTTCATGGTTCAGGGGTCATGGTTCATGGTTCAGGGTTGATGGTTCAGGGTTCAGGGTTCATGGTTCATGGTTCAGGGTTCATGGCCGAGGCCCAAGATACGAATCAGAAGCTTCAGACTTCAAACACCAGACTTCAGACTTCAAACACCAGACTTCAGGATAATCTCTCCCGCGCCCATATCTTTGCCGATTCCGCCTATTTCTCCAACATCAACGGCACTTATGCCCGCACGCTCCAGTTTGCCGACTCCTGCCGCCATTACCTGAACATCCACTATAAGCAGCAGCGCCCCGACGGTCGTCTGCTGATGACGCGCCTTGGCGACCAGTCGTCGCTGCCCGCCGAAATCCAGTGGTATCATGATTCCGTGACAACTAATTATCAGATAGTGCTCGACATCCGCAACGAGAGTGCCGTGGCAGCTTTGGCCCTGCATCAGTGGCAGCTCTATGCTTACAATAACAAGGTCTATACGCAGCTTTTCAAGGAACTTTCAGCCGACAACACGCTGGCCGACTACTGTCGCACCATGCAGGAGTCGCAGACCAACAAGCGCATCGCCGTCATCCTGCTCCTCGTATTGTTCGTGCTGATTGTTCCCGCCTATTACATGCTCTACTATCGCCACAGGCTCTACGAGCGTTACCACCGTGAGCGCATCCAGCAGAACAATATCGAGATGGCCGAGGACGAGTTGCGGCGGGCTGAACTGGAGAATTCCAATCTCCATGTGGCCAATGCCGTGCTCGACAACTGCCTGTCAACGCTGAAGCACGAGACTATGTATTATCCCAGCCGCATCCAGCAGTTGATGGACGCGGATGATATTGCCGCCCTCCGCGAGGTGGCAGCCTACTATCGCGACCTTTACGGCATCCTCATCCGCCAGGCCACCGAGCAGGTTGAGCGTATCAAGCTGCATGTGCGCCCCGTCCGCTTCTATGGTCAGCAGGTGTTGGGCGATGAGAACCTGCTGCGCTACCTCTTTGAGCTTTTAGAAATGAAAGGTCTTGCCGTGCAAGCGACCGAAGGTCGAGCGGAGAAGCAAGGGGTGAGAGATATGATAACGAGCGAGGTGAAGGACGACAACTACGTAGTGTTCCACATCCACTATACACCCGATCATCCTGTTTTCGGAGCGACAGGGAGAAGTCCTATCACCTCCCTGCTCGTCCGCCAGATAGTGCGCGACCACGGCGAGGCCACCAATCGCAGGGCTTGTGGCATCACCGCCGAAGAAAACCAGTTAACAGTCATATTACCCAGATACAATGGAAAAATTTAAGATGATTATCGTCGAGGACGTGCCCCTCGAACTGAAAGGCACGGAAGGTATTGTACGTAACGAGATTCCTGAGGCTGAGGTCATCGGGACGGCAGCCAACGAGGCCTGCTTCTGGCGACTCATCAAGCAGCAGCAGCCCGACCTGGTATTGCTGGACCTCGGGCTGGGCGGCTCCACCACCGTTGGTGTCGAGATTTGCCGTCAGACCAAGGAGGCTTATCCGCAGGTGAAGATACTGATATTCACGGGTGAGATTCTGAACGAGAAACTCTGGGTTGATGTGCTCGATGCGGGTGCCGACGGCATTATCCTCAAGAGTGGCGAACTGCTGACCCGCCGCGACGTCATGGCGGTCATGGAGGGCAAGCAGCTGGTGTTCAACGAGCCCATCCTGGAAAAGATAGTCGAGCGCTTCAAGCACGCCGTATCCTCACAGCTGGCCCGTCAGGAAGCACTTATCAATTACGAGATTGACGAGTACGACGAACGTTTCCTGCGCCATCTCGCCCTTGGCTATACCAAGGAGCAGATTACCGGTCTGCGCGGCATGCCTTTCGGCGTGAAGAGCCTGGAGAAGCGCCAGAACGAACTGGTGAAGAAGCTATTCCCGGGGGGCGAGAGCGTCAATGCCACCCGCCTGGTGGTGCGAGCCCTCGAACTGCGCATCCTCGATATCGACAACCTCGAACCGGATATGGAATAATTTCTTTCATTTCTTTGATGTTTCACATCGAGCCTGCTCACGCTCGGCAAAACCCAAGCAAGCTTGGTTGACTTTCCCCTTCGGGCCGTCGAGCTAAACCTTCTGCTCTCGCTTAATCGCAGCCTTCATTTCTTTCATTTCTTTCATTTCTTTCATTTCTTTCATTTTGAAACGTTTCCTTCCCCATATCGCCCTGACGCTGGTCGTCATTCAGCTGCTGGTCATGCTCGTGTCGTGGTTGCTCTTCGCAGCCTTCCCCATGAGTGGCATCCGCTCGCTGCTCTCCGGCGAGGGACTGCGCTGGCTCATGGGCAATTTCTCACAGACGCTCGCCACCCCCCAGCTCGTCTGGCTCCTGCTGTGTGCCATGGCGTGGGGATGTCTCGTGCGTAGTGGACTGCTTTTGCGCCCCGTCAACTATCGTGAGCGTCGCGCCAAGGTCATGGCATCATTGCTGCTGGCCGTCATCGTGGGCGTCATGCTGTTGCTCACCGCCATACCCCATGCCGTATTGCTCAGTGCCGTCGGAGGACTGTGGCCCTCGCCCTTCTCGGCCAGCCTCGTGCCCGTCCTTGCCTTCAGCATAGTCCTCGTCTCGGCCTTCTATGGCCTCGTGTCCGGTCGCCTCGAGTCCATCGCCGCCGTCTATGATGCCGTCCTGCACGGCATCCGTCGCGGTGCACCCCTGCTGCTCTTCTACGTTCTCGTCACCCAGATTTACGAGTCCCTGCGGTTTATCTTGCCGTAGGGCACGGATGGCCACGGATGGACACGGAATAATATTTTTTGGCGCGGATGTTATTTTTGGCACGGATGGACACGGATGGACACGGAATAATATTTTTTGGCGCGGATGTTATTTTTGGCACGGATGGACACGGATGGCCACGGAATAATATATTTTTGCGCGGATGTTATTTTAGGCACGGATGGACACGGAATAATATATTTTTGCGCGGATGTTATTTTGGCACGGATGGACACGGATGGCCACGGAATAATATATTTTTGCGCTGATGATTTTAAAAGTCCGTGTCCATCCGTGGCCATCCGTGCCTAATTAAAAAAATCCGTGCCTAATAAAAAAAAACAGGGAGCACCGTGCTCCCCGTTCCGTTTGTATTACCATCCGTGACTTAGAATTCGTCACCTCCTTCAGTGCCGCCGCCACCGGAGTCGTCTCCCCCGCCGTTATCGCCGGAGTTATCACCGCCGTTATCACCACCGTTGTCGCCAGAGTCAGGCGTTGTCGGTGTGGTCGTACCGCTATCGGAGCCTGAGCCGCCAGGTGTTGACGGGTCGCCGGTAGCCTTGCCGTCTTTCTGCGCCTCTATCTGCTGATAGTGGTCGATGACGGCGTTCAGTTCCGGCACGGCGGCGGTGACCGATGCGTTGCCCATGACGACGAAGGCATTGAGCATCTGCAGCATGGTCTCGTAGATGTCGCCTATCTGCGCGCGCAGCGTTGCCATTGTCTCGCCTTCCTTCATCTGGTTGCGGGCGGCGTCCTCCTGCTCGCGCTTTGCCATCTCGGTCTGGATGATAGTGTTCTGCTCAGCCAGCTCGGCCACGATTTCGGTCAGTCCCAGCGTAGCCACTGCCGCCTGGTTGCCCTCGGCATTCAGTATGCGCAGGAAACCGGCAATCTCGCTCGTCTCCTGCGTCATCTCATGCTGCTGCAGACTTGTGTAGGGCTTCACCTGCGGATACAGTTTCTTCGCTGCCGCATAAAGACAGCTGCCTGTGGGCAGGAAGTTGCAGTAATAGATGTGCATGAAGATAGCGGTGAATGCACGGTCGCGCCAGTTGTCGGCAGCCTTTACGGCAGGCGTGTCTTCGAAGGCACCGCTCTGCTTGATGAGCAGCGAGAGCTTCGCCAGCAGCGCCTGAGTCTCCGTCACATAGCCTGCGAACTGCTGATTGCCTGTTTCCATGGCACTGATAATCTGCATCATGCGTGCCATCCACTGATAGTACGAGCCACCTGTGAGTTTGCGGCCCCAGTACTCTTCTACGGTAATGAATTTCTTAGCCATAATTGTTTGTTTTAAATGAGTAAAATTATTTGGTTTTATATTATTGAGGGAGGGGGGGTACCCCAATTTCCCGCCGGAAATCTGCCCGAGGGGGTGGGTAGTCACATTTCCCGCCGGAAATCTGCCCGCAAGGGGGTCATTTGCCATATTTCCCGTCGGAAATCTGCCCGCAATGGGGTGATTCATCGGATTTCCCGTCGGAAATCTGCCCGCGATGGGGTGATTCATCGGATTTCTCGTCGGAAATCTGCCCGCGATGGGGTGATTTGCCATATTGCGCGTCGGAAATCTGCCCGAGGGGGGCGTTTCGCCTTTTAGTCGCACAGGGTGTCTGTGCCCCTCTGTCCCCGTTTCTTTTTTAAATCCTCGCTATTCTCGCGAACTCCGTGTGTTCCGCACCCTTCCGGCGGAGGCCGTTCGCTGTTTTTGGCGTTTGACATGTTCTTCATCACTACTCTTTTTTTTTATCATTGCTCTGAACGCAAAATTACAAAAAATTCCACAAACACGTCCAAACACCTTCCGATTTTATAATTTTTTTACACAAAACCTTTAATCCTCGCGCAAAAAAAAGCCTCCCCGCTGCATTTCCGCAGGGGGAGGCTCTGTATTAATCGCACAGTACACAAAAGAAACCGTCCCTTCTGTGTACAATCTCTTGATCAAACATATACCCCCTCCTTCAATATACGTTCTCTTAACAGGCTGTTCATTCCGTCTCGTATCCTGACCATATCAACAGGACTGCCTAGAAGGTGCTCCAAGTCGGTCTGGATAAGGTCTAAGGTCAGCAATGAAGGTACCTTTCCTTCGTAGCAGATGTCGATATCGCTGCCTTCTTTTTGCTCGCCGCGGGCAACAGAACCGAAGATACCAATACGTGTCAGGCCATATTTGCTGTTTGCCGTAGGTTTGTAGAGGGTCAACAGATGCAATATTTCCTCCTTGCTTTTCATTTTATTGAATGAATTATTTGTTTTCTGCCTGCAAAGATAAAAAGAAATATCCGAACTGCCAAGCTATTCGGATATTTTCTTGCCTCTGGGTCAGTACACAAAAGGAACCGTCCCTTCTGTGTACATGTATTCTTGCTCTTACGGGAGAACCGGAGTCAGCGTCCAGGTATCGGCATCATATTTAGTTCGGGAAATGGTAAGATTCAATCCGTCGTATGTACTGCCGCTGGTAGGCGTTGTCGTCCAGCTCGAACCGTTGTACATCGTCTGGTCGCCAAACTTCACCGTGCCGCAGGTGGCATTAAGACCTGCACCGATGCTATTAGGAGCATCTGAACCCTTCGTGGCGGTGACACTAGTCACACCGCTGGTGATGGTGATATTGCCACAGTTGCCTTCATTGCCGCTACCGATGCCGGCACCATCTCGTCCGCCAGTTGCCGTAATAGTGCCGCCAGAGATGGTGATGGTTCCGCATACTCCATGATTACCAGAGCCAATTCCTGCACCACTGTATTTGCCGCCAACAGCCGTGATGTCGCCGCCAGAGATGACGATATTTCCACAGGTTTGATAACGTGCCGAGCCGATACCTGCTCCAGTACCATCTGACGATGCGATGAGCGTTCCGGTACCTTGGATGGTCAGCGTCTTATCCGCACCACCAGCTTGGATGCCGGGGTAACCGCCGTCATTTCCATTTACCGTGTTCGTCGTGCCGTCCTTCAGGATGATGGTGGCGTCGCCTAAGCAGGTAATGCCGGCATATAGGTACGAGTCAGAATGCACACCGTTGATGGTAACGCCGTCGAGTGTCACCGTGGCATCGTCGGCAATCGAAATCTTGTGTGCACCATCGAGCGTGCCGGTGAGGGTGAACCCATCAGGAACGGTAATATCCGTCGTCACGGTCGAGAGGTCTATGGTTGTCTGCCTCTCCATCTTCACGGTGATGTTGTAGTACTTGCCGTTCTCGAAGGTTACACCATTCCTCTTGAAGGTATAGGTGCTTGTTCCGACTGTGGCAGTGAGGGTATAGTTGTCGGCACCGGCGTTCTCGTTGCGCAGGGCTACGGTGAGCTCGCTGGCAGCAGCATCGGGCGTTACGGTGATGTCGCCGTAAGAGGTGCCCATTTCGTAGCTGGCATACTTGAACAGCTGCATTTCCGACAACTGCATAACTCCGCCGCTTTGGTTGGCTGTGATTTCCAGGCGGAAAAACTGGTAGGTGCCAGGAGCATCCGCATCGAAATCTTGCGGGGTATTACTTGCTGCGGGCATATCGTGATTATTGCTCTTCGTGTCAATGGTAGTCCAAGTGGGATCGCCCTCATTTTTGCCTTTCAGCACCCAGTCCTTCGGATTACGTCCAGGTTCACTTCCCGTATCACCGGCAGTTCTGAGCATATAGCCGTCCACCAGAATGGGGCTGGCGGTGTGGAACTCGATATACCAGCCGCTACCGTCAGTGCACCACTTGGTGCCCTCTTTGTTGTCAACCAAGTTTCCGTGTTGTTCTCCACCAAAGCCACCGGAACCGCCGTCAACCGTGTAGTATCCGTCACCATAGTAATAACTCTTTGCGCCTATGCCACGATAACCCTTTTTGGTAACGAGCTTGTTGCTGGCTGCACTAATCGTCAGGTTCTCGGCTGCAAGGGCTGCACCGCCCTCCTTGTTCTTCAGTATGAACTTCACGATGGCCTGCTGGCTGGCGAGGTTAGCATTCGCCGTCGTCGTAATATGGGAGTTGTCAATCGCTGAAACCGTTACGTCAGCCAGGGCATAGTCATATTTCTTCTCGATAGAGTTTTCGTCGCTGAGCAGGATGCCCTTCTGACCGGTGTATTCCCATTCGGCGCGTGGGAAAAGCAGGTGCAGGTTGTCGCCTTCATTCACCGTCCCCGTCAGGTCGCCCGACAGCGTGGTGCTGCCCGTCTCGCTTTCAGCAGCGGTCAGCGTGCCAAGCGGAGTCCAGCTCCATGCCTCAGGGAATACTGCCACCTGGTCTGTTCCGGCCCACTTCACCTTGAGCGCCGTGCCGTCCAAGGCCAGTGCGCGGTTGGTGCCGTTGTCGCCCATCGTGGCGTTCACGGTCATGGTGTAATTGCCCGTCGGGTTGACAGGCTGCTGAGCATCGCTTACGATATTGTCGTCGCTTGAGCAAGCGGTCATGGCTACACCTGCCATCAGCAGGGCGGCCAGCGTCTTGATATCTGTAATATACTTCTTCATAGTCGTGTATTCCTAATTATAATTATTCTCCCCACGTATCTACTATTGGATCACCATAGTCTGTGCGCAGGACCTCGTCTCCGCTCGTCATGAGCATCCCGGTTTGTTTCAACACTACCACCTCGACGGATGGTTTCTCATACTTTTTTTTCTTCATAATTTGTTTATGATTAAAGTTATTAATAAAAAAATGAATTGTCATATGTTCTCACGCCGTGTCACAGGGGGACAGGCACGGTGTGTCACTGGTTGACTGGGCCGATCAGGCGGACGGACATGCCAAGATGTCTGCCTTTAAGGATTTCATAGTTCAAGTACAATGTACCACTTTCCTTTCCAAACCAGATGCTGGTGGCATTAGTGTCAACATTTGGTACTGCCGTGGAGGTCCAATAGGCGCCAATAGGCCAGCCGTCAGATGAAGTGTAAACGGTTGTTCCATTGCGATAGCCTGCTGCGGGCAGGAATACTGCACCTGCTTCTTCTAACTTTTCCAACTCTGCGTATGTGAGAGATACTGCCTGTGAGATTTGGTTGATATGATTAGCGGTAAGGTTATTACTTATACCATCGGGAAGGACGTAATTGTCGGGTAAGAGGACAATGCCGGCAAGCCCATTCTGGTCGGGAAGATACAAATTAAAGAAACGGGCATCGCTTTTGCCTCTAACGACGGAGGCTGAACGGCTTTGAAGGATGTATCTGAACTCATCATAGCTCGGTGTGCGCCATTTGTTTGCGCCACCGCCATTCTGGATATTGGCGGTACCCCAGTCTTTGAAGGAAAAAGTAAAAGAACCGGCTGGTGCGGCGTTAATGCCGTAATTATTATAGGAGTCAATGGTGCTCCAGCCAAAGAGGTCAATCCGTTCTTGATTACTAGGATTCGACAAGTGGATGTTGCCTTCCATATCTTTAAGGATAAAGGACTGGTATCCTGCAAAATTGAAATTACCCCATCCTTCTCCCGTGCGCCATTGGGCTATCAGGTTTCCCTGCGAGAAATAAACGAGGTCATGGTTTTCGTTGACGCTGAAGAGGCCGGATACAGCACCCTCTACCTTCGGGGCTGTCACAGTGATGGGGATAATCTTGCTGGCGGCAAGGGTCTGGCCGGTAACGGCCTTCCTGTACAGTTCCTGTCCCTTGGCGGCATAGATTTCGATGGTGCCAGAGGTGACGGGCTTCATGGCTACCCAGATGTAGGGGTTATGATACAGATTGACGGAATACACATCGGAGCCGTTCTTGACGGTCAGCTTGTTGATGGTGTTGGTGATGTCGTTGCCATTGCCGTCCTTGATTTTGAACTTGCAGAGGACCAACTGGTTCCTCAATGTACCCGAAGGCAGTTTTGAAGTACCCACGAGGTTGCCTTCGAACTTGGCTAAGTCGCAGTTGCCTTCTATCATATAGAGTACACCGTTCTGTTGGTTATAAATGTAGTTGTAGTTGATTGAGCCGTCATCATTCACCATATCGGCAGGACAGATATACTTCACGATGCCGTCGGGCTTTGGATTGGTCAGCGTCACTGTGATGGTAGCACACCTGTTACCATTTGAAAGGTCAGCGAAACTAAGCTGTTTCACCACCTTGGCAAAACTGTTGTCTGTCTTCTCATATACCACTGCAATTTTTTCAGCTGCATTGAATGTCTTAGCACCAGTTGACTCATCAATGCTGCGAGTGGGGGCTTCGTCATCCCTGCTGATGGTTGTGGTCAGCGTCACTACGTTGTCTTTGGGAAGCTCGGGCTGTTGGAACCCGGTGATGTCGTTGTCGTCGTTTGAACAGCCAGCCACGATGGAAGCCGCGAATACGAGGGCTGCCATGCTCAGATATCTCATCGTCTTTTTCATCTTAATCTAGTTTTTAGTGCGTTATTACCACTCACGTTCAGTTTCAATTAGGTAGTTCTCCACTTCACCGCTCACCATGAGCATTCCGGTTTGTTTCAGCTCAACCACCTCGATGGAAGGTTTCTCATACGGTTTTTTAGTCATAATTGTTGATAGTTTTTGGTTACTAATAATTTGAATTATCGATTATTCTTCAGCATCATTTGAAAGGTTTTTGATACTTCGGTTGCAAAGATACTCATTCACCCGCAATTTGCCAAAGAAAACCACGGATTTTCTCCCGGAAAATTCGCAGAACTGAAATTTTTTCCCAACTTTTGCAGGCAGATATTTATACATTTACTCAACTTTCGCAAGTTGAGTAAGGAGTTGAGGAGTAAGGAGTAAAGTAGAATAGTTCTGCTGTCAGCATCGAAAGAACAAATCTACAAAAAATGGGCGAAATATTCCTGATAAACAAAAAAGGCTGTTCTCAATTACGAGAGCAGCCTTTTTATTGTTAAAGGAGTGGGGGAGATTACTCGCCCTTCTCCATCTTTGCCTTCAGCTCAGCGAGTACGTCAATGTCGCCCAGTGTGGTGCTGGCTGCAACGTTCTCAATCTTGGGAGCATCGCTCTTCGCAGCGCGGGTCTTCTTGGCAGCGGCCTTCTTCTCCTCACGCTGAGGATCCTCGAAGGTGCGGCTGTGAGAGAGGATGATGCGCTTAGAATCCTTGTTGAACTCGATAACCTTGAAGGGCAGTGTCTCACCCTGAACGGCCTGTGAGCCATCCTCCTTCTGCAAGTGCTTGGGAGTAGCGAAGCCCTCTACGTGCTCGTCGAGAGCAACAACGGCACCCTTCTCGAGCAGTTCGGTAATCTTACCCTCGTGGATAGAACCAACGGTGTACTTCTCCTCGAATACATCCCAAGGATTCTCCTCGAGCTGCTTGTGACCGAGAGCTCAACAAATACACCGAAGTTGGTGAAGTTGCGAACCTTGGCGGTGTGCTTGCTGCCAACAGGATACTTAACCTCGATAGCCTCCCAGGGATCTTCCTTGAGCTGCTTGATACCGAGAGACATCTTGCGCTCGTCGCGGTCCAGGGTCAGGATGACTGCCTCAACCTCGTCGCCTACCTTCAGGAACTCCTGGGCAGAACGCAGGTGCTGGCTCCATGACATCTCTGAAACGTGGATGAGTCCTTCAACACCGGGCTGAATCTCAACGAATGCACCGTAGTCAGCGATAACGACTACCTTACCATGCACGTGGTCGCCCACCTTGAGGTCGGCATCCAGAGCATCCCAAGGATGAGGAGTGAGCTGCTTCAGACCGAGGGCAATGCGCTTCTTCTCGTCGTCGAAGTCGAGGATTACGACATTGATCTTCTGGTCGAGCTCTACTACCTTGTGGGGATCATCTACGCGGCCCCAAGACAGGTCGGTGATGTGGATAAGTCCGTCAACACCGCCGAGGTCAACGAATACACCGTAAGAAGTGATGTTCTTAACGATACCTTCAAGAATCTGACCCTTCTCCAGCTTGCCGATAATCTCCTTCTTCTGAGCCTCGAGCTCCTGCTCGATGAGTGCCTTGTGAGATACAACAACGTTGCGGAACTCCTGGTTGATCTTAACAACCTTGAACTCCATCGTCTTGCCTACGAACTGGTCGTAGTCGCGTATGGGATGAACATCGATTTGAGAACCGGGCAGGAAAGCCTCGATACCAAATACATCGACAATCATACCACCCTTGGTGCGGCACTTGATGTAACCGGTGATAACTTCCTGAGCCTCGAGTGCAGCGTTCACACGCTCCCAGCTCTTTGACATACGGGCCTTCTTGTGCGACAGCACGAGCTGACCCTTCTTGTCCTCAGCGTTCTCTACATACACCTCAACGGTGTCACCTGCCTTCAGGTCGGGGTTGTAACGGAACTCGGAAGCGGGGATGATACCGTCGCTCTTGTAGCCGATGTTTACGACAACCTCTTTCTTGTCCACGCTGATGACGGTTCCGTCAACAACCTGATGCTCGCTTACTTTGTTCAGCGTTTCATCATAAGCCTTGTCAAGCTCTTCCTTGCTGACGTTAGCCACGGTGCCATTCTCAAACTCTTCCCAGTTGAAGTCCTGTAATGGCTGGACGTTCTTTGTTAATTCTGACATAATAAAATTTGTTTGTGCCCCTCGTTTAATGTGTCGGGGCGGGGCCTGGACAAGCGTTTACCAGACCATCTTTAAAGGGTTAATTGTTGATAGGAGTCAGCGCCTGTTCCGGCTCCTATTTCTCCGTCTGGAGATATTGGGGTGCAAAGGTACTAAATTAAGTTAAAAATGAAAAGTGAAAAGTGAAAAATTTGTTGCCGCACGTGTTCTTTTATAATTAATTAACTATATTAATAGTGAGGGCGGTAGCAAATTTTTCACTTTTCACTTTTCACTTTTCCCTTTTCCCTTCTTTTTGATTCCAAAAAGGTCGTGAATGCCGTCAAAGTCTTTTTTCAGGATAATACCCAGGCCTTGCGTATTCAGTGACGATTTGGTGAAGTAGCGGTCGTTGGTCTGATTGTAAATCTTAAGTGCCAAATTGCCGTTGGGGAAGAGCAGGTATCGGATGTCGAAATCGCCAATAAACGACGGATTGGCCGTTTTGGAGTTGTCGCGGTAGCCGAACTGTCCGTTGATGAGTAGCCGGTTGTTAAACAGTCGGCCGCTTATCAATCCTTCGTATTCTGCGTTGTTCCATCCTTCATCGCCTGTGGAGATATTGGCTCCGAAGCTCCAGTTGTTGCTCTTGATGACTTGTCCTAGGACGCTGTTAATCTGTCCGCTGATGGTTCCTGACAATAGGCTCTGCATGGCCAATGATGTCTTGCTGCGGCCGTTTTCATCTTCCGCTCCGGCATTGTTGGCTCCTTGCGGGTAGAAACGTCCTACCGCCAGCAGATAGATAACTTGCTGGTTCATCTCCTCCTGTCCGTTAATGATGGAGCGAACCATCTGTTTCTCGTCAGAATTGACGTTAGGAATGTCCAGGTCGAAGTCGATGACGGGTGCCTTCGGTTGTCCGGAAATATTCATGAGGCAGTTTACGCGCACGGTGTTCGAGAAGCTGCGGCCTACGTTTAGGTCGGACAGGCTGACGCCGTTCACCGTGTATTGTGCCTGCAAATTCAGCTGAGCGTCGTATGGGTCGCCACCAAAGACGATGGTTCCGCCGTCTTTGAAGATAAAGTTCTTCTTGATGACGTTCTGGATAGTCAGTCCATAGGTGCCCTCCGTCACGCGGTAGGTGCCAAACATCTGGAAGCCGCCTTTGTTGAAATAGGTAGCGTGTAGCTCGCCGTCACCTCTTAATGTGATGTAGTCGTTGGTGGAAGGGTCCATAAGCAGTCTGATGGCTGCCTCTGGTGATATGTTCATCTTTAGTTTCAGGGTCATGTCGGAACGGTAGTCGGTATCCAGGCTGGATAGATTGTCATCAGAGTCTAGTGCGTCCTTCGGAATATTCCATCGAATGAACTCCTGATTACCGACTGTCTCGGGGGAAGCAGCGTTATAGACGAAAACTGAATTGCGGAGTGGGGTGACATCGGCTTCAATCACCACGCTTCCTTCTCGCCCGTGAATACCGACGTTGCCTGTGGCGTAAACAGTTCCATAGAAGTTCTCGTCCTGGTGCTCGTCCTTTGGCTGTCCGTTACCGGCAGGACGCGAGAAGTCCTTGAAATCAAATGCCAACAGCTCTTTGGCTTCGACAAAGATGTCGTAAGTCATGTCGGTCAGTTCTTTGTGGTGGATGGCACCGGTCAGTATGGCCTCATGATTGTTGATGTCGTAGATGGTGCAATGAGGGAATTCTATCTCATTGGGAACCATGCGAACGGTGTCGTTGCGCAACTCGTAGTCTGTCCCCAGCGTACTGACATGTACCTTTCCGTTCAATGCCAGTTCTCCAGTCAGGTTGACGGCATCCAGAGGACCGGCCAGCCTGACGGCTCCCTGTGCATGACCTGTCACGCTGCTCAGGAAACTTTTGGTGAACGACTGGGCAAAGTCCAGGTGAGTACCCTCAGCGCGGATGGCTAAATCAATATAGTTCCGGTCGGGCGACACATAGCCGTCAACATAAGTCTGGGCATCTTTGCCGTCGTCTGCAATAGCTTGAATATCAATCTGCTTTTCTATCTTGTTCCAACTGACATTTGCATCTAGTGTTCCCATTCTGCCTCGCTCGAACTTGAAGTTTCTTACTTTCAGTTTTCCATCGGCTTCCAGTTCACCGAAGACACCCCGGACATTGCCTCCACCAGTGGCTAGTCCGTCAAATTCCACTGAATGGAAATTAATCAGATTCAGAATGTATTTGATGTCGATTTCTTGCATTTGTATGCTCAGCGCATCGGAAGGGCTTTCCGATACCGTGCCGTTCAGCGTCAGGAATTGTTTGTCTTTGCGAATGGAGAAATTGCTGATGCCAATGTTGTTCTTTGAATAGCTGATGAATGCCGGTTCGATGGTCCAGTGCTGATTATGGATGTTCATCTCCGAGGGCTCCACGCTGACATACACCATCTGTTTGTTGTCTAAAGTAGTTTCAAAGCTGATGGTGGCATTCAACTGTCCTTTCATAGGAGCTGCCTCGTGGTTGTCCCAGGTGAAAGCCGTAAACAGGTTGTTATTGATGGCATTGCCTACCGCTCTGAGGTCGAAGTATTCCCCGTCGTCCATCAGTTTGGTCACATTGATGTCATATTTCAGAGAATCGCCGGGTGATGACAGGTCAATGAGGACATTGGTATATTGATTCTCCTTGTAGTAAATCTGGGGAATCTGACATTCTAGTTCTATGCTCTGAAGCGGGTCGTTCACCATGCCTTGCAAGCGTAGTGGTTGAGGTAGTTTGACGGGCACTTGCAGCAATTTCTCCAGCCAGTCCGACTTGTGTATGTTGGCTGAGATGACGAAGTTGTTATTCGTATTCGGGTTGACCTTCGGAATGCCTGGCAGGGTAGGCAATTTGGACGCCAGGAAGTTGGTGAAGCTTTTGGGGAGTGTTTCATAATCGAAATCTCCCGTTATTTCTACGTTGCCGAAGTCGCTGTCCAACGTCATGTGGTGAATCTCTTCGGTGTATCCAGACTCGATATGGAGGTTTCCAAGTGTATAGTTCCCTGTGGGAGAAATCATGGCAAAGTCGCTCAGATCGATGCTCCCAACAGCGTCGTTTACGTTGCTGGCAGTGAAGTTCACATTGATTTTTCCCGTGAAGGTGGCTTCGTCCCATTTGTCGGTCAGGTTGATGAACTTGGGTGCCAGATGATCCACCAGAGTTGTAATCTCCACATTATGCTGTCGTCCATGTTTCTGTACAATACCCTCTACTTCCACTCCGATGTTGGGATCGTCAATGCTGGCCGTTCCATGGATGTCGTCTTTGCTGTATGAACCGTTAACCTTAATATTCTTATATTCGTATCTGTTGTATTCGAATGCATTTATTATTCCGTCGGCTGTCATGGTGATATCACCGTTTTTTGACAATTGCCCGCTGAGAGCTATGCGGGTGGCTACCTGTCCGAAGTTAGGATTGTCAAGCAGTCGTCTTAAGTTCATTCCAGCGGTATTGATGTCGCCGCTCAATTTGCGTTGTTCGTTTATCGTCAGGTTTACGATGATGTTTCCGGCATCTGTATTCAGTTGGTTATGTGTAGTGATGTTCTGCAGACCTTCTCCTGTCGTGGTGCCCTTCAGCATTACTCGTCCCATGCGGTTTACGATAGGCGGTAATTCGGCCTTTCTCCCTTTGAGGTTCTCTGAAATGAAGTTGATGGTCTTTGCTGACAGGTCAAGTTGGTCTATTTTCGCCTGCCACTTAGGTAGTGATTGCCTGAACCCGTTTACCCATGCCGACATGTTCAGCCCAATGTCGCCAGTGGTTGAGCTCACGGCAAGTTCCTCTATGGTCACTTGTTCTCCTTTGCCTTTAAATGCCGATTTCACCGTCAGCGTGCTGTTGAATTTCTTCAGTGAAGGCAAGAAACATGCTACATCGGACAGGGTGATAGTCGAAGGTTCTATGCTTCCCGAGTATTTCAGTGACGACCAGTCCAGACTGTCGTTCTTTATGTGATAGGAGGCTTGAAGAAGACCTAGTTTGACATCGGTTCCTGGCATTCTCAAGATGAACTTCCGTAGGGTACTGCCCGTTTTTCCACCTTTTAGTCGGAAAGACAGCCTGTCCAACTTTAGTCCCGACTGTTCCTTGAAAGCCAGGCGTTTTACGTTCAGGTTGATAGTGTCTTCCCTCAATGCCTTCAGTGTGATATGCGCTGTGATGTTCTTCAGCCAAAGGTGTTTCGGATTAAACTGCATGGGGGTTCTGGGTGCGTTCAGACAGTCGTAGTTCACACTGGTGTGACGCATAATCAGCGAGTTGATGCGTAAATCGAGTTGGGTGGTGCTGGTGGTGTCTTTCGATGCCAGCGAGTCAATCATGAATTGTATGTTCAGCGGGTCTTTCTCCGTTTTTTGATAGAGTCTGGCATGACTACTGAACACTTGAGCTTTCGTGATGACGATCTTTCCATTCAATAGCGGCAGCAACTCTACTTTGGCTGACAATCGGCCGAACCACAGCATTTCTTTGCCCTTTTGGTCTTCTATCTGTACCTCGTCCAGGGTCAGTTCATTGAACAATGCTCCAATGCCTATCCGGCCTATGGTTACGCTAGTGCCCAACTTTTCAGACAGTAATTGCTCGCTCTTGTCACCAATATATTCCTGAACAATAGGCAGGTTGACTGCTATCAGCAAAAAGATGTACAGCCCCAATATGGTCCATACGATAGTGGTCAATATGCGTCTGATAATCTTCAAAACTGGCAATTAGAGATAGCAATTTTTTTGGTTTCGTCTCAATTTTGGCACAAAATTACATTAAAAAGTTGGGAATGATGAATAATTCGTAGGATTTTTGCGCATGATATGTCTATTTTTTAGTAATTTTGCAGCATTATTATAGAGAAACTATTCAAATTCATCAGTTTTATAATGGCAAATGTAATCAAGTTACACAAAGGCTTGGACATTAACCTCCAAGGCAAGGCCAAAGAGCAATTGATTAAACTCCAATCGAAGGGGCTGTATGCATTGGTTCCCGACGATTTCGAGGGCGTCACTCCCAAGGTTGTTGTCAAGGAAGGCGATAAAGTCAAGGCCGGGGATGCTTTGTTCATTAACAAGGTCTATCCCGAAGTGAAGTTTGCCTCCCCCGTCAGCGGAACAGTCCGCGAGGTGGTGCGTGGCGAACGGAGAAAAGTGCTCTGCGTCAAGGTGGAAGCCGATGCTCAGCAAGTGCAGGTTGATTTTGGCAAGAAGGATGTAGCCCAGATGACGGGGCAGCAGGTTATTGATGCGCTGCTCGAGGCTGGCATCTTTGGCTATATCAATCAGTTGCCTTACGCTGTGTCAACTAATCCTTCAGTGCAGCCTAAGGCAATTTTCGTGTCTGCTCTGCGCGACAAGCCTCTTGCTGGCGACTTCCAATTCGAGGCCAAAGGACAGGAACAGGACTTTGTGACAGGCATCATGGCCTTGTCGAAGATTGCTAAGACGCATGTGGGTCTGGGTATCCAGCCCGACTTCCAGACGGAAATCCGCCAGCTGGGTATTGACAAGTATGCTGAATTGACTATTTTCGACGGTCCCTGTCCTGCAGGTAACGTGGGTGTACAGGTGAACCACATTGACCCGGTCAATAAGGGTGAGGTGGTTTGGACCATTGGTGACCCTACCGTAGTGCTGTTCATCGGTCGTCTGTTCAATACGGGTAAGGTTGACCTGCGCCGTCGCGTGGCTCTCTGTGGCAGCGAGGTGAAGTCTCCTGCTTATGTTGATATGCTGGTGGGTGAGGAATTGTCCACCCTGCTTTCAAACAGCTACGATGCAGACCATCATGTCCGCATCATCAATGGTAACGTGCTGACGGGACGCCCCACTACGAAGGATGGCTTCTTGGGAGCCCATACTTCTGAGATTACAGTAATTCCAGAGGGTGACGATGCCGATGAGGTGTTGGGTTGGATTCTTCCCCGTCTCAACCAGTTCTCTGTAAATCGCAGCTATTTCTCTTGGTTGCAGAATCCTTGGTTCTGTAGCAAGAAGAAGCAGTATGCGCTCGATGCTCGTATCAAGGGTGGTGAGCGCCACATGATTATGAGTGGCGAATACGATAAGGTGCTGCCTATGGACATCTATGGCGAATACCTCATCAAAGCTATCATCACGGGAGATATCGACCGTCAGGAAGCTTTGGGAATCTACGAGGTTTCTCCAGAGGACTTTGCTCTGGCAGAGTTTGTTGACAGCTCGAAGCTGGAATTGCAGCGTATTGTCCGTGAGGGCTTGAACATACTTCGTAAGGAAAATGCTTAAATTGTAAAAAGTAATGGTAAAATAGTAAATTACGATTATGAGCGCAATAAGAAAGATTTTTGATAAAATGAGGCCAAGTTTTGAAGAAGGAGGCAAGTTACATGCCTTCCGTTCGGTTTTTGACGGCTTTGAGACCTTCGCACTTGTGCCCAATGATACTTCGAAGACAGGTGTCAATATCCATGATGCCATTGACTCGAAGCGCATTATGAGTATGGTGGTCATCGCCTTAGTGCCCGCTATGCTGTTTGGTATGTACAATATCGGCTATCAGAACTATTTGGCTGCAGGCACATTGGCTACGGCATCGTTCTTCGAGGTGTTCTTCTTCGGATTCCTCGCCGTGCTGCCCAAGATTCTGGTGAGCTACATCGTTGGTCTGGGTATCGAGTTTGCCTGGGCTCAGTGGAAGGGTGAGGAGATTCAGGAGGGCTATCTTGTCTCTGGTTTCATCATCCCGTTGATTATTCCTATTGGCTGTCCGCTGTGGATGCTGGCCTTGGCTTGTGCATTCAGCGTGATTTTTGTGAAGGAGATTTTCGGTGGTACGGGTATGAACATGTTCAACCCCGCCATTGCTGCCCGCATGTTCCTCTTCTTCGCCTATCCTTCGGTTATGACGGGCGATCAGGTATGGGTGGCACAAGACAGCATCTTCGGACTGGGTAATACCTTACCTGACGGCTTTACCGCTGCCACTCCCTTAGGTCAGATAGCCCAGGGCATCACCCCTGACGCTTCTGTTCTGGATATGGCTATCGGACTCATCCCCGGTTCTATCGGTGAGACCAGTGTTATCGCTATTGCTATTGGAGCTGTTCTCCTGCTTTGGACGGGCATCGCCTCTTGGCGCACCATGCTGAGCGTATTTGTAGGTGGCGCGCTGTTGGCCTGCCTTTTCCATGCTACGGGCAAGTCTGAGCTTACCATCTGTCAGCACTTTGTAATGGGTGGCTTCGCCTTCGGTGCCGTGTTTATGGCTACCGACCCTGTTACTTCTTGTCGCACCACGACCGGTCAGTATATCTATGGATTCATCATTGGTGCGATGGCTATCATTATCCGTGTGATGAATGCCGGTTATCCTGAGGGAATGATGCTCGCCATCTTCTTTGGTAACATGATAGCTCCAACCATCGACCATTTTGTGGTTGAGCATAACATTTCAAAACGTTTGAAGAGAGGAGGTGCCAAATGAAACTGAATACAAATTCCAACGCGTACATTATTATATATAGTAGCGTTCTGGTTATCATCGTTGCCTTCCTGCTGGCTTTTGTCTATCAGGCTTTGAAGCCCATGCAGGATGCCAACGTAGCCCTTGATATCAAGAAGCAGATTCTCTATTCTCTGAACATTCGCGATTTGGATGGTGCAGCTGCCGAGGCAAAATATGCCGAGGTCATTGAGGATACGATGGAATTTGCCGGTCAGAAAATCCTGATGGCTGAGATTAATGATGAGCCTATCATGATTTTTGAAATGAAAGGCATGGGACTCTGGGGCGGCATCAGCGGCTATATGTCAGCTCATTTTGACCCCGAGACGATGAACTTAAAGGTTTATGGTGCCTACTTCAACCATGAGAGTGAGACTGCCGGACTGGGTGCCGAGATCAAGGACTCGCAGGAGTGGCAGGAGAAGTTCATCGGTAAGCTCATTATCAAGAAAGGTGCTGACGGCAAGGACAAGGTGGCACTCTCTGTCGTGAAGAAAGTGGAGGATCCTGAAACGCAGGTTGACTGTGTGACGGGTGCCACGCTGACCTCTAATGGTGTTGATGAAATGATCAAGCGTACTTTCGGCATTTGGACTGGCGAGTATGACCTCGATGTTGACGAATCGGAGCTGAAGAAGATGATGCTCAAGGCTTGTCTGCTGGGTAATGATTCAATTAGTGATGCTGAACTTGAGAAGATGTTGAAAGTAAGAAAAGTTAAGGAGGAGAAGTAAGTTATGGCATTATTCAGTAAACAAAATAAAGAGGTTTTTACTAACCCGTTGAACCTCGACCACCCAATCCTTGGACAGGTATTGGGTATCTGCTCGGCTCTCGCCGTCACCTCACAGTTGAAACCTGCCATCGTGATGGGACTCGCCGTAACGGTAATCACCGCTTTTGCGAACGTGATTATCTCGATTATCCGCAATACCATTCCTAACCGCATCCGTATCGTGGTGCAGCTGGTGGTAGTGGCTGCCCTTGTGACTATCGTGTCTCAGATTCTGAAGGCTTTCGCTTACGACGTGAGTGTTCAGCTGAGCGTGTATGTAGGTCTGATCATCACCAACTGTATTCTGATGGGGCGCCTTGAGGCGTTCGCTATGCAGAACAAGCCTTGGCCATCATTCCTCGATGGTGTGGGCAACGGTCTCGGCTATGCCATGATTCTGGTGATTGTAGGTGCTGTTCGTGAACTGCTGGGACGTGGCTCTCTTCTGGGATTCCAGATTATCCCTGATGCCTGTTACAACTTCGGTTATGTGAACAACGGTATGATGACCATGCCTGCCATGGCACTCATCCTAGTGGGCTGTGTGATTTGGGTACATCGTGCATATTTTTATAAGGAGAAATAAGATATGGAACACGCAATAAGTTTATTATTCCGTTCGATTTTTGTCGATAACATGATCTTCGCCTTCTTTCTCGGCATGTGTTCATACCTTGCCGTGTCGAAGACCGTGAAGACCTCGTTGGGACTCGGACTCGCCGTGACCTTTGTGCTCACCGTGACCGTGCCCGTCAACTATCTGTTGCAGACCAAGGTGCTAGGTCCAGACTGCCTCGTAGAGGGAGTTGACCTCAGCTACCTCAGCTTTATTCTCTTCATCGCTGTTATCGCAGGTATGGTGCAGTTGGTAGAGATGACGGTTGAAAAGTATTCTCCTTCGCTCTATGCTGCCTTGGGTATCTTCTTGCCGCTGATTGCCGTAAACTGCGCCATCATGGGTGCTTCGCTGTTCATGCAGCAGCGCATCCTTATGGATTCCTCTAACTCTCAGGCCATCACCTCTATCTGGGACGCTATCATCTATGGCTTCGGCTCAGGTATCGGATGGACACTGGCTATTGTAGCGCTGGGTGCCATCCGCGAGAAGATGCAATATAGCGATGTTCCCAAACCCCTGCAGGGACTGGGCATTGTGTTTATTACTGTTGGTCTCATGGCTATGGCTATGATGTGTTTCAGCGGACTGAATATTTAGTTAGAAGAACGAATTATGATACAATTCATTTCATATAGTATAGGAGTTTTCCTCCTCGTAATCATCCTCGTGGTGATTGTGCTGCTGGTGGCAAAAAAATACCTTTCGCCCAGTGGCAATGTGAATATTGAAATCAACGGCGATCGTACCATCTCTGTAGCTCAGGGTTCATCACTCATGGCTACGCTGAATGAGAATGGCGTGTTCCTGCCCTCAGCCTGTGGCGGAAAGGCCAGCTGTGGACAGTGTAAGGTGCAAGTACTTGAGGGTGGTGGTGAGATACTCGACTCTGAGAAGCCTCACTTCTCTCGCAAGGAAATCAAGGCTGGCTGGCGTCTCGGCTGCCAGTGTAAGGTGAAGGGCGACCTGAAGATTCATGTCGATGAGTCTATCCTCGGTGTCAAGGAATATGAGTGTACCGTCATCTCTAACAAGAACGTGGCTACGTTCATCAAGGAGTTCAAGGTACAGTTGCCTGCAGGTGCCCACATGGACTTCCTACCAGGTTCCTACGCTCAGATTAAGATTCCAGCCTTCGACTGTATCGACTACGACAAGGATTTTGACAAGTCTTTGATAGGCGACGAGTATCTGCCCTCATGGGAGAAGTTCGGACTCTTCCCCTTGAAGTGTAAGAACCCCGAGCCCACCATTCGTGCTTACTCGATGGCAAACTATCCAGCTGAAGGTGATGTATTCATGCTCACCGTGCGTATTGCCACACCGCCGTTCAAACCTGACCGCAGTGGCTTTATGGATGTCAACCCTGGTATCGCCTCGTCTTACATCTTCTCGCTGAAACCAGGTGATAAGGTGATTATGAGTGGTCCTTATGGCGACTTCCACCCACATTTCGACTCAAAGCGCGAGATGATATGGGTTGGTGGTGGTGCCGGTATGGCTCCGTTGCGTGCACAGATTATGCACATGACAAAGACGCTCCACACTACCGATCGCGAGATGCACTATTTCTACGGTGCACGCGCCTTGAACGAAGTGTTCTATCTCGATGACTTCCTGGGCTTGGAGAAGGAGTTCCCCAACTTCCATTTCCACCTCGCCCTCCGATCCCGCTGCCGATGCAGCAGGCGTGAAATACACCCCGGGCTTCGTCCATCAGGTGATGCTTAACACTTATCTGAAGGATCACGATGCACCAGAGGACATCGAGTACTATATGTGCGGCCCTGGTCCCATGTCAGCAGCCGTGGTCTCCATGCTCGATTCGCTCGGCGTCGATCCCGAATCGATTATGTACGACAACTTCGGTGGATAAACAACAAGAGAGAGGTTCCTTGCCGGAAACCTCTCTCTCTTCCATCATGTTGAAGTTTGTGATGTGCTATGAGACATAGTGAAAACGAGCCGTAATCTCATAAAGGACGAGATTACGGTTCGTTAATCACGAGATTACGGCTCGTCAATTTTGCCCTGCACGTATGAGAAAACATTATAGTCGATGCCAACTTTACCAAATGATTATACCAAGGTCAATAGACCTTCATGCTGGAGAACGTATTCCTCCTGAATAAGGTAAGTGAGGGCGGTGTCGATCTCCTTGGAAGGATAGGGCAGACGGGCTAATTCTGTGATGTGATGGGGT
>CACXSA010000062.1 GCA_902770195.1 uncultured Prevotellaceae bacterium | reverse complement strand
TATGTAAGACTTTCAAAGAACTCTTCTTTTCATGCCTGCGCCCTGTTTTCTGAGCGAAAGCGGATGCAAAGGTACGACTATTTTTTGAACTACCAAAACATTTCCAAGAAAATTTTATGGAAAAATGAAAAGTTTTCGCATTTCATGACAATGCGAAAACCTTACACCTTATTATATTATAAGAGCAGACGATGTTTATCTCTTCAAAAGAGCGGGGGTGATGCTAATCTCTTCTTCCAAAAATGCGAAGCAGGTAGAGGAACAGATTGATAAAATCCAAGTATAAGGACAATGCGCCAAGCAATGCTATCTTTTGCGCGCCCTCTCCTGCGTCGGGAGCCTGCAGAAGCATCTGCTTGATTTTCTGAGAATCGTACGCTGTGAGTCCAACAAAGATAAGCACGCCTATGTAGCTAAGAACGTAATCGAAGCCAGAACTCTTAATGAAAAAGTTCACAAACGTGGCAATAATCAGTCCTATCAACGCCATAAACAGGTACTTACCTATAGAGGACAAATCCGTCTTGGTGGTATATCCTATCAATGCCATTGTAGCGAATGTACCTGCCGTGATAAAGAAAACGGTGGCAATGGACGATGCTGTATATATTAAGAATATAGAAGACAGCAGCGCACCGTTGATAACAGAATAGAGGACAAACATCAGCGTAGCCGTAGCCAGCGAGAGGCGGTTTATGGCGGCACTAACACCGATGACCAAAGCGAACTCTGCAATAATCAGTCCCCAAAAGACAATCTGATTGGTAAAGATGGCTTGTTGTATCCCCGGACTGGTGGCTACACCATAAGCTGTAAATCCGGTAATAACTAGAGCCAGGGTCATCCAAACATACACCTTCCGCATTAGAACGGAGAAGGCAGAAGACAAAGGCAACTGATTGTCAATAGACAAATTCTTCAATTCGAAATCATTATAATTCATACTATTTCCTTTCTTTTTTTTGTTATTGTTTCTTTTCTTTTTTTGTTAATCGGGAGCAAAGATACACATAATTTCGAGGGTGTGCAAATGTTATTATTAAAAAAGAATAAAAAACTTGTTAACAAGGATTTTAATTCGTACTTTTGCGAGGATATTACTTAAAAACGATTATTTTTTAAAGACAAAGTATATTCAAAACGGATACTATTTAAAGACAAAACATATTAAAGACAAATATAATTTAAAGACGAATATTACATAAAAACTATGAAGAAAAAGATTATTTTGCTGATATGGGCCGCCTTGTTGTGTGGCAGCATTCAGGCGCAAACCAGCTTTGTTCATCCTTGGATGCAGAAGCGTGTTGCTTACTTTGGTGATTCGATAACCGATCCACGCAACAGTGGTTCGAAGGTTAAATACTGGAACTTCCTGCAAGACTGGCTAGGCATCACCCCGTATGTCTATGCCGTGAGCGGTCGGCAATGGAACGACATTCCCCGTCAGGCTGATAAGCTGAGAGAGGAACACGGCGACTCCGTTGATGCCATCCTCATCTTCATTGGCACCAACGACTATAACAATGGAGTGCCCATCGGTCAATGGTATGAGGAGAAAGAAGAAAAAGTGATGTACGGTCATGGACAACCCAAGAAGATGGTTGACCGCAAGCGCCGCTATATGAGTATGGACGGCAACACGTATCGTGGACGTATCAATATTGCCATAGACAAGGTAAAGCGGATGTATCCCACCAAGCAAATCGTGCTGCTCACCCCCATTCATCGCGCACAATTCCACAGGAACGAGAAGAACTGGCAATGCACGGAAGACTACACGAACCAGTGTGGCATCTACATGGAGGAATATATTGCCGCCGTGAAAGAAGCAGGCAACATCTGGGCTCTGCCCGTTATCGACATGAATGCCGTCAGTGGCCTCTATCCCATGATGGACGAATATGCGCAATACTTTGCCGACCCACAGGTTGACCGGCTACATCCCAACGACAAAGGGCACGAGCGTATGGCCCGCACCCTGTATTATCAGCTCAGTGCATTACCCTGCACGTTCTAATAGGACGATGATTTGCCATCGCCAGCAAGGAAGGCCGATCAGGCCTTCTTTGCTGTTGTACACTCGTTAACCAGATAAACTATACTCATGTATGGTATCCCCGAATTGGTTTCAAGTCCGATTTCGCAGGTACGGCTATTGCTGTAGCCCACCTCTATGCCGTTGGCCTCTATCTGCGGGCGGAGCTTGCGCAGGCCGTAGCTGTTAAGTTCGGGGAATGTGAAACCACGATCACCTGCAAATCCGCAACAACCCACGCCCTCAGGCAGGAACACATTGTGCGAGCATAGCTTAGCCAACGCTATCATATCCTTGTCCACACCCATCAGTCGTGTGGAACACGTGAGGTGTAAGGCGATATGGCGATCGATAGGATGGAAATCCAGTCGGGGCACCAGATACTTCATGATGAATTCTGCCGGTTCGTAGAGTTTCATCTTGTGCATTACCTTCTTCATGCGATGCAGACATGGACTCTGGGCGCAGAGAACAGGATATCTGCCCTCCTCGCTGGCCTTCCACAGTGCGGTCTCGAGTTCGGCACTCTTGCGATCGGCGATGTCGAGCATTCCCTTCGACTCCCATATCTGTCCGCAACACATACGTTCCATGCCATCCGGGAAGATAACCTCGTAGCCAGCCTTGGCCATCAGTTGGATAACCTCATCAACCAAGTCGTGAATCTTTCCGCCATGCTTGGATTGTCCCATTGTCTGATTGATACAGCTGGGGAAGTAGACCACCTTAGATTGAACATTGACCATTGAAGATTGAACATTATTGGCTCCTGCCGCTGTTTGCGCAGCAGAATGTTCAATGTTCAATTTTGAATGTTCAATGGAATTAATGATAAACTGCGTCAGGTCGCTCTTCTTGGGTTGGCGGTGCTTCTTAGGCATGGCTGTGGTCCATAGCGGCATGCCCATCTTGTTCATACTTCTACAGATGCTAGTCATCATCTTAGGACCCAGCGTGATATGTGCTGCGTGGGCCACATCCAGCACCACTCGCAGTCCACTCTTGATGCCAGCCATGTGGTTGGCAGCAAACTCGCCCAACTTATATCCTGTAGGACTTTCGTTCATGTCCATCTGTCGTATCAAATGAGTCAGTTCGCCCGTGTTAATCTTCATGGGGCACGATGTAGAACACAGTCCGTCGGTGGCGCAAGTCTGGTCGCCATAGTACTTGTATTGTTTCTTTAGAGTGGCCAATCGCTCAGGGTCGGCACCCGTCTTAGTGAGATAGCATATCTCGCGCTGTACGGCGATACGCATACGACTGGACAGGGTGAGTCCGCACGACATACAGTTTACCTCGCAGAATCCGCACTCGATACACTTGTTGGCACGCTTCACCTGTTCGATGGTCTCCTTGGCTGTACTCAGCGTTGGGTCCATCAGATAGTGTCCGCCATCAGGCACACTGTCAAAGTCGAAGTCGAGCACAGGCAGTGGCTTCAGACACTTGATGAAGCAATCCGGATCATCATTGAAGATTACGCCCCTGTTCAGCAGACCTTCGGGGTCGAATATCTGCTTGAGTTCGCACATTATCCCGTAGGCCTTATCGCCCCACTCATATTTTACGAATGGCGCCATGTTGCGACCCGTGCCGTGCTCAGCCTTCAGGCTACCATCGTAGTCCTCGACCACCAGCTTAGCCACATCGCGCATCATCTCGGCATAGCGTGCCACCTCGTGCTCATCGGCAAAGCTCTGGTTCAGGATAAAGTGATAGTTGCCCTCGAATGCGTGGCCATATATGCAAGCATCGTCGTAGCCATGATCGGCTATCAGCTTCTGCAGTTTCACGGTAGCCTCAGGCAGCGATTCTATCGGGAATGCCACATCCTCTATCAGGCACGATGTGCCCACAGGACGCGTACCGCCTACACTCGGGAAGATGCCACTGCGGATGGCCCAGTACTTGCCATAGACGGCAGGATCCTCAGTAAATTCGGCTGGGACATACAGGCTAAACTGACCCAGGCACTCCTTAATCCTCTCTATCTTTTCCAGCAGTTGCTCGTGGGTTATGCCCTTGGTCTCAGTCAGTATTGCAGTCAGGTTGTGATAGTCGCCAGGCTCCACGCCCGCTATCTTGCCAGCATCCACATCCTGCTTATACTGCAGATATACGGGGTCATCAACAGACGACAGCGACTTATAGTCCAGCATCTCGGCCGATTTCACCATCAGGTTCTCGGCACTCATCTCGATATCCTCGTCGCCAGCCTTCAGTTTCTTCATGGCCACCACAGCCTCGCAACTCTCCTTCATCGTGAGGAAGTACACCATTGCCGAGGCCTTGAAGGGATAGTCCTTCAGCGTCTTCATCGTCACCTCGGAAAGGAAGGCCAGTGTACCTTCGGAACCGACAATGCTATGCGCGATGATGTCGAACGGGTCGTCGTAAGCCACCAGTGGGCGCAGGTTCAATCCTGTAACATTCTTGATGCTATACTTTTTTATTATACGCTCGCGAAGCTTGTCGTCAGCACGCACCTTGTCACGCAAACCTTCTATACGCGCCATGAACTCAGGATGTGAACGGGCAAACTGTTCCCGACTGGCTGCATCGCCCGTATCAAGCACAGTACCATCCGTTAGAACAATACGTGCCGAAACCATCATCCTGTCGCTATTGGCATGCACACCGCAGTTCATGCCCGAGGCATTATTCACCACGATACCGCCAACCATCGCACTGCCAATGGACGCCGGGTCGGGCGGGAAGACACGTCCGTGGTTCCGTAGCATCTCGTTGACACGTGCTCCAACAATACCTGGCTGGAGAGTGATTGTCTCACAAGAATCCGAGAGAGAACACTTCTCCCAATGCTTGCCCGCCACGATGAGCACCGAATCCGTACAGCTCTGGCCGGAAAGCGATGTGCCGGCAGCACGGAACGTGAAGGGCTGCTTGTATTTCTTACATAGTTGGACAATCCTGGAGATTTCCTCCTCACCGTCGCTACGTACCACGACCTGCGGAATCTGTCGGTAGAAACTGGCATCAGTACCCCACCCCAGCCGGCGGAGTTCGTCGGTATAGATACGTTCAGCAGGAATCACCTGCCTTAATTCTGATAAAAACTGATTGTTCATATGCAGCGTTTGTTAGTTGTTTGCGGCAAATATACGAAAAAAAAAGCGAAAAAGATGTGTCGTTTAGAAAAAAATGCGTATATTTGCCAACAATTTATAAAACTAATCACAAAACAGCCCGCCCCCCCCTATGACAGCATTCATTTCCGTCATTCCTATCGTGTTGCTCATCGTGCTGATGATGGGCTTCAAAGTGTCCGGATACTGGAGCGCCATTATCACGCTCGTAGTGACTATCTTGTTGGCCCTGTTTGCCGTACCGGGCATGGACATCGTTCCCGAGAAGTTTGCTGGGACGTCCATTTACGGCATCACGCTGTGGTCGGTGATTGAGGGATTACTCAAGGCGTGTTTCCCCATCATCCTGATTATCATCTGCGCCATCTTCAGCTACAACATTCTGTGCGAGACGAAGGAGATTGAGACCATCAAGACGCAGTTCATCCAGATGACCTCCGACAAGGGGCTGCTGGTGTTGCTGTTGACGTGGGGTTTGGGCGGCGTGCTCGAAGGCATGGCAGGCTTCGGCACTGCTGTGGCTATCCCGGCAGCCATCCTGATAGGCCTAGGTTTCAAGCCCATGTTCTCAGCCGTCATCTGTTTGGTAGCCAATACTGTTGCCGTAGGCTTCGGAGCTGTGGGTCTGCCCGCTACGACACTGGCTAATCAGGTGGCAGCCAGTGGCACGGCGACCCCCGAGGAACTCTGCGAGGTGGCTACCTTTATTATATTACAGCTCTCGCTGATGTTCTATCTCACACCATTCCTTATTCTGATGATGACAGACAGGACAAAGATTTTGAAGAACATCGCTATCGCCCTGTTTGTAGGCACCTGCTCTATCACCGTGCAGTTCGGCTGCGCCCACTGGATTGGTCCTGAGACGCCCGCTATTCTCGGTTCTGTTGCCGCCATCGCCGCTATGTTTCTTTACAACAAACTGTTTCTGCGCCATGAGGCAGAAAAGGACACCGTTCATGTCGAGCACGTGCGCTTCGGTGTTGGCAAGACGCTCAAGGCGTGGAGTGTCTACGGCTTGATTATCTTCTTCATCCTCATCAGCAGCAAGATTGTCCCTTCCGTGAACGAATTCCTTAACAGCACGCTCGTCACCAAGTTCGACCTGCCCGTCATCGGCAATACGTTTAAGTTTGGCTGGCTGTCGAATGCCGGTCTGATGATTTTCCTGGGTGCCGTCATCGGCGGACTGATACAGGGCATGTCGTTCGGCGCACTGATGAGACTGCTCGCCAAGACCACGCTGAATCTGCAGAAGACGGTGGTCACCATCTGCTGCCTCGTAGCCATGGCCATGCTGATGAACAACACCGGCATGACCAACGACATCGCCAAGGGTCTTGTGCTGCTGACCGGTGCAGCCTTCCCGTTCTTCGCACCGCTGATTGGTTCTATCGGCACCTTTGTCACAGGTTCCGCCACCAACGCCAACATCCTGTTTGGCAAGCTGCAAGCGACGGCTGCCAGCGACCTGGGACTAGTAAACCAAGGAACGTTCTTCGGTGTGGCAGGCAACGAGACCAACTGGCTGGCCGCCGCCAACTGTGCCGGTTCCGAGGGTGGAAAACTGTTGTCCCCGCAATCGATAGCCATTGCCACGGCAGCCTGCGACATGGAGGGACAGGACGGCGACATCATGCGCAAGACCATGCCGTTCGCCCTCTTCTGGATACTGATGAACGGTCTCATGGTATTCCTGGGACTACACGTTATTTAAGGGAAAAGGGAACAGTGAAAAGTGAAAAATTTGCTGCCGCTGTCCCAATGTGAGAATTAACACTTATTACATTAAATGATGAAAATAGGACTATTTATCCCCTGCTATGTGGATGCCGTCTTCCCCGAGGTCGGTATGGCAACGTATAAGTTGCTGAAACACCTGAGTCTGGACGTGACCTATCCCGAGCACCAGACCTGTTGCGGACAACCCATGGCCAATGCAGGTTTCGAGAAGCAAGCCATTCCCCTTGCCGCGAAGTTTGAGACACTCTTTCAAGGTTTCGACTATGTGGTGACTCCCAGTGTCTCATGTACGGCATTCATCCGTCTGAACTACCCCCGTCTGCTGCATTACGACTGCGAGACTGCCAAGAACTGCATGGACGTTGTAGAGTTCCTGCACGATGTCGTGAAGGTTGACCGCCGTCTAGGCACCTTCCCCCACACCGTCTCCCTGCACAACTCGTGTCATGGTGTGCGCGAACTGGGACTTTCCGCCCCCTCCGAGGAGCATGTTGACAAGTTCAACAAGATCAAGGACCTGCTCGAGTTGGTTGACGGCATCAAGGTGGTGGAGCCCGACCGCCCCGACGAGTGCTGCGGCTTCGGCGGCATGTTCTCCGTGGAGGAGACCGCCATCTCCGCCCAGATGGGACTCGACAAGTTGGAGCGCCATATCCAGACCGGTGCCGAATACATCACAGGTCCCGACTGCTCGTGCCTGATGCACATGGCGGGTATCGCCCGGAAGCAAGGCAAGAAGATTGAGTTTAAACACGTGGTAGAGATTTTAGCAAGTGGGATATAGCCTATAGCCTCCCCAAAGATTATGAGTACACAACATAGTAAAGCCGCCAAGGAGTTCTTAAAGAACCAGCAATATGCCCACTGGCACGATGCCACGTTCTGGGCAGTGCGCACCAAGCGCGACAACATGGCCTACGGGCTGGACGAGTGGGAACAGCTGCGCGAGAAGGCATCGCAGATAAAGCGCCACACCATCACCCATCTGGACGAGTATCTGGACCAGTTTGCCACCAATGCCGAGAAGAACGGCGTGGAGGTTCACTGGGCCAAGGATGCCGATGAGTTCAACGAGATAGTCTATGGCATTCTGAAGAACCACGATGTCAAGAAGATGGTCAAGTCGAAATCGATGCTCACCGAGGAGTGCGGCATGAATCCCTATCTCGAGGCCAAGGGCATCGAGGTGGTGGAGACCGACCTCGGTGAGCGCATCATCCAGTTGAAGGGTCAGGCACCCAGCCATATCGTCATGCCCGCCATCCACCTGAACCACGACGATGTGGGCGAGCTGTTCGAGGAGAAAGGCATCTCCAACGAGAAGGGCAACCACGACCCCACGTATCTGACCTACAGGGCGCGGCTAAGTCTGCGCAACGAGTTCCTGACCGCCGATGCCGGCATGACGGGCGGTAACTTCGGTATCGCCGAGACGGGCGACATCGTGGTATGCACCAACGAGGGCAATGCCGACATGTCCACCTCCTGTCCCAAGCTGCACATTGCCGCCATCGGACTGGAGAAAATCATTCCCAACTACGACTGTCTGGCCGTCTTCCAGCGTATGCTCTGCCGTGCGGGAACCGGTCAGCCCACCACCACCTACACCTCCCACTTCCGCAAGGCCCGTCCTACCGCCCACCACATGCACATCATCCTGGTCGATAACGGGCGCTCCGAGTGGATAGCCAACCCCGAGCACTGGGAGTCGCTCAAGTGCATCCGCTGCGGCTCGTGCATGAACACCTGCCCCGTCTATCGTCGCTCCGGCGGCTACAGCTACAGCTATTTCATCCCCGGCCCCATCGGCATCAACCTCGGCATGCTGCGCGACCCGCAGAAGCATTCCGGCAACGTCAGCGCCTGCACGCTCTGCAACTCGTGTCAGACCGTCTGCCCTGTCAAGGTGAACCTGGGCGACCAGATATACCTGTGGCGCCAGCAGCTCGACGACTTCGGCACCGCCAATCCGCAGAAGAAGCTGATGTGCCAGGGCATGTCCATACTTTACGGCAACGAAAGCCTCTATAACATCGGAACCCAGCTGGCCCATTGGGCAAACCTCATCCCCGCACCCCTCATGAACTGCGGACTGAACCCCTGGGCCGAGGGACATAAGATGATGCGATTCCCCAAGAAACCGTTCCATGAGATAATTAAGGAGGAGGCCTCCCCAAGCCCCTCCCAAGGAGGGGATGTCTAGATACATATTAAGTAATAAAAGAGTAACAAACAATAAAGTATAATTAGGTAACCAAACATCCCTCCCTTGGGGAGGGCTTGGGAGGGCCTAAAACTATCATTAGGTAATCAAACATCCCTCCCTTGGGGAGGGCTTGGGTGGGCTTAAGATTATGAGTAGTAAAGAAGATATTTTGAAGAAATACCGGGCGAACATCCGCGAACAGTACGACATGCCCGATTTGAGTGACATCCGGGCCACGACCTACCCCGACCCGCTGTTGCAGTTTATGAACATGACCAAGAGCGTCGGCGGCAATGCCATCGAGGTGGAGAAGGGTCGCGACATCAACGAGATTATCCGCGAGCTCTATCCCGATGCCAAGGAGATAGCCTCCAACCTGCCCGAGATAACCATTGCCACGCGCAACCCCGACGAGGTGGGACGTGCGCGCGACCTGAACGGCACCGACGTCGGCATCATCCGCGGCAGCTTCGGCGTCGCCGAGAACGCCTGCGTGTGGATTCCCCAGCAGATGAAGGAGAAGGCCGTCTGCTTCATCTCCGAGAACCTCGTCATCCTGCTGAAGAAGTCGGAGATTGTCAACAACATGCACGAGGCCTACGCCCGTCTTCGCGACGCCGCCGACTCCGCCGCCGGACTGTCCGACTATGGCTACGGCACCTTCATCAGCGGTCCCTCCAAGACTGCCGACATCGCCCAGGTGCTGGTCATGGGAGCCCAGGCCGCCCGCAGTGCCACCGTGCTCCTGCTGCCGGAATAGTGTGCACACGGGGACTCGAATTTTTAGGCACGGATGGCCACGGATGGACACGGAATAATATATTTTTGCGCTGATGATTTTAAAAATCCGTGTCCATCCGTGCCTAAATAAAAAAATCCGTGTACACAACGGGGACGGTTCCGCTGTGTACTCATGTACACAACGGGGACGGTTCCGCTGTGTACTCTACATTCTGATGGGAAAAAACGATTCGGATTTACAAATCGTACTCGTAGCAGTCGTAACAGACGGCACGAGCGCCAAAGCCTTCCTTCTGGAAGATGAGCGTGTCGTGCAGTTCGTCGCTGCCGGGCATGTTCGACGTGCCAAAGTCGAAGAAGGTATGGCCTTCCTCTGCAAACTGGCTGATAAGATGGTCAAACAAGCCATCCAGGGCTCCAACGGCCAACCCTTCGTCGTCGGCAGCAATATACTGCGTCTTGACGGTCTGAGGGGTGATGAACAGTACGGTACCACCCACCATGCGTCCCTGATGGTATGCCGCAAACAGGCGGATGGCAGCAGGGAAGCGACTGTGGAGCAGTAGTATCTCCGACAGGGTATGCACGGGATGGGCACCATGGCGCTGCATGAGGCGATGCTCAAGCAACAGCCAGAAAGTCTGCCAATCGTCAGACTCACGCACCTCGACTTGCGCCCTTGCTGCCTTCTTGATGCAGCGACGACGCAGCGTGGAATACGGCAACCTGTGGCTGAGCATCACCACAGAGGCAACGTCACGACTGACAAGGCGGGCATGGCACACATTGCACAAGGCATACAAGGCTTCTTCCGACGGCAGCGACGCATAAATCCAGGGAACGGGTTTATAGACCACTCGCGAAAAATGGTGCTCGCGCAGAAAAGTGTTCAAATAGCCGAACAGGTCTCGCACCAAGGCGGTGGTGCAATGGCCGTTCATCAGGAGACCGCCGTAGGTCAGTCCCTGGTGCGACACGAAGACATCACCCTTGCGATTGCCGGGCAGCAGGGCGAAGAGCTTGTTCCTGCGATAAACCATCAGGGAACAGTCCTCGAAGCGGTCGTGGTGATAGTCCATGTAGCCCCGATAGAACAGGAACGTCCCGTTCTTCGAGGCTGCCACGAACTGGTTCCATTCGTCTGCCCTGTCTGCCGTGTATCGCTGTATGGTAAACATCATTTAGTGTTCGAACTTGGTGTAGGGATCGGTGCCGAGCACGGTCTTTGCCAGTCGCTTGGCTTTTTCGCGAAGGGCATTGACATCGTCGCCGACATCGCCATAGCAGAGCACGACACCCATGCGGCGACCCTTGTGCGCCTCGGGTTTGCCGAAGATGCGGATGCGCGTGCGGTCCTCCTTCAGGGCATCGACGAAGTTATAGGGCAACAAGGAACGGTCAACGGGGGTCTTGGCCTCGGTGGGCGACAGGATGACGGCCGATGCGCCGGCATGCTCCAGATGGATACCGGCAATGGGCAGACCCAGCACGGCACGCAGATGGAGTTCGAACTCGGAGAGATTCGTGGTGTGACCCAACGTCACCATGCCTGTATCGTGCGGACGGGGTGAGAGTTCAGAGAAGATCACTTCGCCCTGCTTGGTCAGGAAGAACTCGACGCCCCAGATGCCGGCACCCGTCAGGGCCTTCGTCACCTTGTCGGCCATCGTCTGCGCCTGCTTCAGCGCCTCGTCGGAAATCTTGTAGGGTTGCCACGACTCACGATAGTCGCCTGCCTTCTGAACGTGTCCGATAGGCGGACAGAACAGCGTGGGCCAGCCGTGCTGCTGGGTAACGGTCAGCAGCGTGAACTCGGAGTCGAAGTCGATGAACTCCTCTATAATCACCTCCTTCACGTCGCCGCGACTGCCCTCCATGGCCTCACGGAAAGCCTGTTCCAGTTCGCCGTCGTTGTGGACATAGCTCTGGCCATGCCCTGACGACGACATCAGGGGCTTCACCACGCAGGGGAAACCAATCTCGTCGGCAGCCTTCTTGAATTCGTCGAAGGTCTTGGCATAGAAATACTTCGCCGTGCGCAGCCCTAACTCCTTAGCAGCCAAGTCGCGGATGGCACGACGGTTCATGGTGTAGTTGACGGCACGAGCCGATGGCACCACCTGAATGCCCTGCTCCTCGAACTTAAACAGTCTTTCGGTACGGATAGCCTCAATCTCCGGCACGATGATGTCGGGCTGGTGCTTCTTGACGACGGCCTCGAGGGCATCGCCGTCCAACATTGAAAAGACCTCGCGCTCGTCGGCCACCTGCATAGCCGGTGCATTATCGTAACGGTCGCAGGCAATGACATACTGGCCAGCACGCATGGCGGCAATCACAAACTCCTTGCCCAGTTCGCCTGAGCCTAATAAAAGTATCTTTTTCATCTCCAATTAATTTTTTTACCTAAATGATATTTCAATGACTGGAAGCCCATGAACTCCAATCTTCCCAGGCTTGGAACAGGCTGAAACG
>CACXSA010000061.1 GCA_902770195.1 uncultured Prevotellaceae bacterium | reverse complement strand
TGAAGAAGTCCCAGACTTTCTGGGAGGACATGGCGACTTGCTGCCCGCCGATGTCCTGAAGATGGTGAACGAACTGCTGGAGCAACTGCACCGGAAAGAAAAAGATCACCAAGGCGGCATCGTATTAAACATCTATGGAAAAGGCAGTCTCCACGTGGATCATGTGGACAACCAGAACTTCTATGGGGACGCTTGTACCAAAAAGAAGACCCTCCCCGACCCTCCCTGTGTAGGGAGGGAGAAATGCGCTGGAGAGCTGCCGGAGGTACTACGTGTCGACAAGGCCATGGTGCTATGGCGGAAAGCACAGGATGCAGGCTATGTGGACGACAACTATCAACCGCTGATATCCCGTACACAGGCGGCACTGCTTGCCGATGCGATGGCAGAGCGGCTGGGCATCAAGGAGAAGTGGAAGGTGTTTGAGGGGCTGTGGAACAGGAAGAATATGTACCGTGATTATTACAAAGCCCTAAATCTTCAGCAATCGCTGGCATTTCAAGACGAAATCAAGAAACTGTTTCGCTGAGAAGTCTATATTGTACTCGCCACATAACTGGTATTATGTAGCGGGTACAATCATTTTTTCTATTACTTTGTCATACAGAAAGTGATAGGCCTCTTGTGGGTTGAAAGCCACCTCAGGTCTTAAGAGTGGTTCTACGTCAGTCAAGAACTCCTCGTCCTGCATCTTTTCATTCATATTCTGCACAAACTCCTTGTATGATGGAGCTCGATCAACGACAAACTCCATGTATTTACGGTAACAATCCAATATCTTCTCAATATCGCAATTACGAGATGTTAATCCCATATGTAGATCAAAGAGGTCGCGTCCTTTCTTACGCTGATATAGTGCGCGCAATTTTGTTCCCATCAATTCCTCAAACTGATAGGTCGTCAATGCAGCCTCGTCTGTAAACCAACTGTTTTCAACCTTAAAAGGAACCTTTGTCAGTCCCATTACATTGAAATGTTCGAAACAGTTAATCTCAATTTTGATACGTAACTGTTGCACAGGTGGCATCTCAGACTCAAAACGAAAGAACATCTTATTGCTGTGTTTCTTCTGTGCTGTACTCCTGTTGGGCAGCCAGTCCAAGACTTCACCTAACCGAAACATGATGGGTTTGATAGGGCCCGGTGTAATCTGAACCAAGTCTATATCCTCGCTGTATCGAGGCTGTGGCTGTAGATAGAGTTTATGTAGTGCTGTTCCTCCACGGAATGCTAATTGTGAAGCCAAGAACTCATCGCTGAAGATGCTTATCAGGGCACGACAGATAATCAAGTCCTGCTCCACCATCGCATCTGTGTTCCAAGGCACCTGCTCATGCCATTCTTGTATGGAATATTGGGGAATCATATTTCGTCTGTATTATTTCGTCTGTATCTATTTCATAATTAACTATTATCTTCCACCGATTGTCTATCACCATGTCCTCGTTGGTGGACACTGACTGCTTTAACGGTGTCCTGCGCATGGTCTTAACCGTTTGTTTGAATAAAGAATAGAGATTGTCTGCCTGCCCTGTCTCTTCAATCAGTTCAAGCAGATAACCCAAACGCTGTATGGTAGCACCACTGAAATACGCCAATAGGGGCAACTTTGCTTCATCCCATTGCATTGTCTCGCATAATTCCATAAGAATCTCTGCCGCCCGACTCAGTCCACCAATTTTCTGTTCCTCTGCCACGATATCAAGGGCCGTCAGTTCTGCCCCTGCTACGTTCATATATCCCATCTGTGTCTTCACCTTCTTGGTATAGTCGAGTGGAAGGTTTTGTCTGAGCGTGAATTCAAGTCTTGTACCATTCTTAAGCCCAGAACGGATAGCATTGCCGTTGACTATTGTCTGGAATACCATTGCCTTCTGATGTGCGGCACCGTTCAGTTCTGCTGCGGACAACAACGACACATAATAGTCACGCCCCAAAAACTTCATCAGCCTGTCGATGTAGAACGAAGGGGGTACGATTCCTCGCAACTTATATTCGGTAGGAATGATGACATAGAAGTTTTGCCAGGGCGACATGATAATGCCGCGATTTGTCAACCGCTTCAAACTATTCTGTAGGGATTGACCTGAAATCGGTAGATGCAGACCTAAGACATCTTCTTTTGTGAAGATGTACCGTCCTCTCAGCATCTCACTGGTAACCCAGTCTTGCAAATTGTTAACTTCTGCCATAGCCTCAAAAAAAAATGCAATCTACATGCGTAACTAATCAAAATATGATTATTTCCGCATTTCGTTTGCAAAAATACAACTATTATCTCATATAACAAAACTTTTTTTCTGTTTTTCTGTCAATTCATAAATAAGAAAGGCCAGAAGATGGAATGTAGCTACTTCATGTAGCAGCCATGTAGCAGGTAAATGTTTCTGTTTTTTCATACCTTTGCGCTCAGAAGTTTAACAAACGAAATGAAGTTATGAATGAGAATGTGATGAGTCAGTTGGATGCGGAGCTGGAGCATGCGGGCGAGGAGACTGCGCTGAGTCCGAAGATGCTGTTGCTGGAGCAGTTGAGGATTACGCCGGAGAAAGAGTTGCCGAAGATGGAATTCCTGTTCCAGCTATATGGTAAGCCGTGTTTCCCGCGGCGCGAACTGGTGGCGATAACGGGTAAGGCGAAGTCGGGTAAGACGTTTGTCACGTCGATGCTGATGGCAGTGGGGAATCTTAACGTTAACCTTAACCCTAACGTTAACCCTAACATTTGTCAGCTGCCATTGAAGAGAATGCGCGAGGAACCGTTCAAGGTGATGTGGTACGATACGGAGCAGAGCGACGAATCGACACAGGACATCCTGAAGAATCGAATCATTCGTCTGCTTAATAACTCGAACACGAATCTCACTAATCCCACGAATAATTTGTGGTCTGAAAAAAGCATCGATGTGTTCAACGTGCGGGGTGTGCCATGGAAGGAGCGGCGCGACCTGTTGTGTGAGGCGGTGATGAGATGCAAGCCCGACTTGGTGATTGTCGATGGCATACGTGATCTGGTAAACGACATCAACGACGGTGTGCTGGCACAGGAGGTGATGGAGGAACTGATGCACCTGGCCACGGAACACGACTGTTGCATCGTGTGTGTACTGCACCAGAACAAGAGTGGTGAGGACCACAACCTGCGCGGCTGGATTGGTACGGAACTGATGAACAAGGCGTTCGAAGTATATAGTTGCGAGAAACTGATGCCACAGCGTATCTTCTCGCTGGAGCAGACATTGACGCGTAAGTACGACATCGAGCGGACGATGTATTTTGAGGTGGGTGACGACGGGCTGCCGGTGACCTCATCCAACCCCTCTCAGGGAAGGGAGAAAGAGCGTGGGGAGCAACTGCCGCCATTGAATCAGACATACAGGGTATGTGACGAAGAGGGACGGCGGTCATTTGATGTCATGCGCCTCTTCCTCGATGCCATGCGCGGTGAGGACGAGGTGGGCGGCGGAGAACTGCGTGAGCGTGTGATGCAGTTGTCGGGCATCGCCATCCCGTTTAAGTATAATCAGTTGCTGACCGAGGCGCTGAACCAGAAGATTATTGAGCGGGGAGTCCGTGGCGGTCGCACGTTTTATCGGCCAGCGCCCTTCTGAGGCCTCTGCCCCTCTTATATCTGTCCCCCTAAAGGGGACATAGATATGAGGGGGAGGACTATGAAGGAAATGAGAAATGAGGAATGAAAAGGGAAGAGGTCTTTTCGCATACGTTCAAGGCGATGAGGAAGCAGATAGCAGAGCAGCAGGCTGAGGGAAGGCGGCTGTGGCAACAGCGGTTAGGCACGGCGTCGGAGTTCTGCCGGGCGGTGGTCAGCAACGGCTATCTGACTGAGGAGCAGATGCAGCGGGCGGCACAGCGCTATCGGCTGGGAGCCAGTCGCGACGGCGGGGTGATCTTCTGGCAGATTGACGAGTGCGACCTGTTGCGCGACGGCAAGATCATGCACTACAGACCCGACTGTCACCGTGACCACGATCGCAAACCGACATGGGCGACGTACCTGTTGCGCAAGAACGGACGGCTGCCGAAGGACTGGAACACCGACCACTGCCTGTTCGGGTTGCACCTGTTGATGGAAGATGTCAGATGTATGAGGGCTGATGTGAAGGTGGCGGTGGTCGAGGCGGAGAAGACTGCCGTGATTATGTCGGAGGTGAAGCCTGAATATATCTGGCTCGCAACGGGTGGTAAGACGGAGCTGAACGTGGCGAAGTTGCGTCCGCTGAAAGGTCATCGTGTCATCCTCTTCCCCGACACCGACGAGGACGGCCAGACCTACCGCGACTGGTACGACGTGGCAGAGGCTGCCAGCGATGTCTTCGGTCACCCCGTCACCGTGAGCACGCTGCTGGAGCAGCACGCTACCCCACTCCAGAAAGCCGCAAAGATCGACCTCGTGGATCTGCTCTTCTCCCAGCCGTAAGTATGGCGTTTATCCTCCCAAAGTATGATACTTAGGCACTGAAAGTATGATAGTTACAAAATGAAAACAAGATAGTTATGAAGGCAATGACGAAACAACAACTGGCCCAGTGTGCGGGCGTGACGGTGCGGACGTTGTTCAACTGGTGCAGACCCTACCGGAAGGAACTGGCACGGATGGGACTGAAGCCCGGCATGAGGGTGCTGCCACCCCACATTGTGAAATGGATAGCAGACAGGTTCTGCATCGATCTGGAAACGTAGTCACGCTGTTGGCTACGTTTTTTTTGTGTCTTTATCATACGTTATTCTGCGTTATCTGTACGAGCCTGTACAAAGCGGAAATCGTCCCTTCCAGATGTAGTACCTTTGCACTATCAGAGAAACACTCTGAGAGAGTTGAAGAAGATGCAAGTCGCGCGGTAGCAAATTTTTCACTTCTCACTATTCTTTGACCAAGGTCAAAGCGACCAAGGTCGAGCGCACTTTTCAGTTATTTTGATTATGATTTTGTATGTATTAAAAAAGAACAAGAACTCGAAGTCGGCGGCTTTCGGCAGGTATTTCGCCTATCCCGTCATTGAGGAGACCATCACCCTGGACGGACTGGCCGGTCACATGTCGAGCCACAACACACCGTATTCGAAAGGCGCCATCAAAGGCATGCTGACCGACATGGTGTCGTGTATCAAGGAACTGCTCCTGGAGGGCAAGAACGTGAAGATTGCCGACCTCGCCATCTTCTCGCTTGGCATCAAGAACAGCAAGGGCGGTGCCCTCAGCGAGGAACTCTTCACCGTGACGAAGAACATCAAGGGCGTCAAGCTGCGTGCCCGTGCTACCGGCGAACTGATCACCAAGAGCCTGAACCTGGAGGCTACGCTGAAGAAGGCCAGCGCCACCACGAAGAGTAACGGTACCACGAATTCCACGAACGGTGGTGGAGGTACCACGAACGGTGGTGAAGGTAGCACGAATGACTCGAATTCTGGTGGCGGAACCACGGGGAACGGAAGTACGGAGAACCAGGGCGGCGGTAACAATGGCGGCAGCACCGCAAATGGGGGAGACGAAGCATAGTCAAAGAGTCCCTCAAAGGACTCTTTAATCTTTAATTTTTAATCTATAATAAATCTATGAAAAAGGAAACTATTAATCGAATTATTCAGTTTGTCATTACAATACTGACAGCCATCAGTTCAACGATATTAGTACAGTCATGCGACATATCCATCTAATCGTTATTCACTGTTCGGCCACACGCTCGAACCAGAACTTTCCCGTGACAGCCCTCATCCGCTGTCACGCGGAAAAGTTCGGATTCACGGGCTACCACTACTACATCACCCGCAACGGCAGGATATACCAGACACGCCACGAACAGCTGGTGGGTGCTCATGCCGTAGGCTACAACAGCCACTCCTTAGGGGTATGCTACGAAGGAGGACTGGACGAGCAGGGGAATGCGGCCGACACGAGGACACGAGCGCAGAAACGCGCACTTCTCAGGCTGCTGAAAAAGTTGAAGGCCGCACATCCCGACGCCCGTATCCTCGGCCACCGTGACCTGCCCAACGTCCACAAGGACTGCCCCTGCTTCGATGCCCGTACGGAGTATCAGAGCTTGTAATTAACTGAAACCTTCAAACACGAATGATTATGCATTATATCAGAGACCAACAATAATTGAGGTACCCACACCTGCAGTTTCACTTTTTTACCTCAATGGGCTTGTCATATCGAAATAATTATATATATTTGCAGGCAATATGTATAAAAGCTATACCCATATGAAAAGAAGAATGATAGTGGCAATGGCGATGGTGGCAATGAGCCTTACTGCCGTCCATGCACAGATAACGCAGTCGCAACTGAGAACGGGTAGCGATGAGCAATTGTTGAGGGAATGGGTCAAGGTGTTGGCGTCAGACGAGTTTGGCGGACGCAAACCCATGACGAGCTACGAAGACAAGACAGTGAACTACCTTGCCAGACAATTGGAAGAAATGGGTCTGGAGCCTGCCTTTGACGGGAGTTGGTTTCAGCCGTTCAACCTGATTGCGGTTACTGCCAAGCCTCAAGGCAACAAATTCTCCGTAAGGGGTCGCAAAAAGGCTGAGCTGCGCTATCCCGACGATGCTGTAGTGTGGACAGCCCGTGCTGCTGAAAAGATTGACGTAAGACAGGCGGAATACGTGTTCTGCGGTTTTGGCATCCATGCTCCCGAATATGGATGGGACGACTATGCGGGGATTGACGTGAAGGACAAGATCGTCATCGCGATGGTGAACGACCCAGGCTATTACGACAGCCAGTTGTTCAGGGGGCGCAACATGACCTATTACGGACGATGGGTCTATAAGTTTGAGGAGGCTCGCCGACAAGGGGCTGCAGGCTGTCTGGTACTCCACAATACGGAGGCTGCCAGCTACGGATGGCATGTCTGCGTGAATGGTCACCTGACGGATAATCTTGCCCTGTATAACCCCGACACGCGAAATGCCGACGAGTTGGCCGTCAAGGGCTGGTTGCACGAGCATGGAGCCAAGAAGCTGTTTGATGCTGCCGGGATGGACATGGACAAGGCGATAGCCGAAGCCAAAAGACCTGGATTCAAGAGCTTCTCGCTGAACGTGAAGGGCGACATCAGGATGCGAGCTACCTATCATATCAAGCAGACAAAAAACGTGGGTGGCATTCTGCGAGGTTCGCAGACGGACGGTGAGGCCGTTGTGCTGAGTGCTCATTGGGACCATCTGGGTATCGGGAAACCCGACGAGCATGGCGACACCATCTATAATGGTGCTGCCGACAATGCCTCGGGTATGGCAGGTGCACTGCTTACAGCCAAGAAGATAAAGGAGTTACCCCAAACCGGCAAAAGCCTTCTCTTCCTCTTTCCCTCGTCGGAGGAGAGCGGACTGTTCGGTTCGGAATACTACTGTGCACATCCCGCCGTAGCGCTGAAAAAGACGGTAGCTTGCCTGAATTTCGAGAGCATAGGTCCGGCAGAACTGACACGCGACGTGGTGATACTGGGTGGTGGAGAGAGCGTCCTTGACAAGTATTACACCGCTGCAGCTGCCGCTCAGGGCAGGTATATCTACTTCGACGACGACAACTCCGACGGCTGGTTCTTCCGTTCCGATCATTACAACTTCGTGAAGAAAGGTGTGCCTGCCGTGGTGCTAGAGAACGGACAGCATCCTGTGGATATGAGCAAAACTAACAAATATCCGATGCCGGTATGGTATCACAAGCCGTGCGACGAATATCATGACGACTGGGACGTGAGCGGAACGATGGCAAATATCAACCTGGTATTGAGCGTAGCCCTGTCACTGGCTCACTAATCATTGTTGGAACGTAGCACCACTGTCTTGAACCAATCTCGCAAGATGCCGCGATACTGGTTTTGGGAATCGGCCACCAACAGCAAGAGCTGGGAACCGTCAGCCAGGCGGGGTCCAGCACAGAGCCCTTCGTAATTGGCAAAGTCACGGCGCACGAGATTGATATGGGTGCTGAACTCGGTGAGCAAGTGCTTGTGTAACACGTCACCGGGCTGTTGCTGCGAGGGGGTGACCATGTAGAGCTTGACATGTACGAAAGAACCGATGGCATTGGGTGTCTTGCGGATTTCACGTTCCAGGACAACAATGCGCCCATCGTCAAGGGCTGCCAGTCCGCTGATGCCATAGGTATCCTCGCCCTTGGTGCTCTTGACCAGAGAGGAGTCGGAGTGGTACCAATACTGCTCTGCGGGTTGGAGGTCGTCGCCAAAACTCTGCAGACGGACACGGTTGGCAATCTTCCGCTCTATGTTCGGTTTCTCTCCGTCAGCCTTGAGCGTGTTCTCGGAAGTCGTCCAGAAACGATGGGTCGCCGCATTGTAGGTGAATGCTTCAAAACCACCATTATTACGAGCTGTCTGGAAGATTTCGGGAACAGCCAAACATCGCCCCGTCAGCTGTCCGTCCATCGTATATTCAATGATGCTCTTATCCGCTTCGCTTGTCACGAAAAGGGTGTTGCTGTGTGGAACATAACAGATGCCTTCCTCGTCGCGGTTGGGTTGTCCGCTGGTCAGGAAGGTGTCGGTACGAGCCTCCAGAATTTCGCCCGTAATACTGTCGGTATCAATGGTCATGAGATAGAAGCCTGCCGTGGGTGACTTGTCGTTGACCACAGCATAGCGGTTACCTGTAAGCCATGTAATACCACTGTAGTTGCCTGCAGGCACCGTCTTGGGAAAATGACGCTGCTTGTTGAGTACGACATCTTGCGACATCGTACCCAACGAGCAGAGTAAAAGGAGAACGGCGACGGAACATCTCATCGTACCGGAATGATGGTATAGGTAAAGTCGTAAGACTGCAAGGGCAGCATATAGGATTTCTCAGGCCATGTACCCCATGAGGTGACACAACCCAATCCCATCTGGTGCTGTTGGATATGCACCTGGGTCAACGGACGCTCTACAAGGTCACCACTGTGCTGTCCCCAACGATGTTCCTTGCGGGGACCTGCATCAAGGTCCTCAACCAGATAAGGCAGTGCACTGCACTCCATGGGACCCGTGCTCTCAAACTTCAGTCCACGCTGACCATCAGAGACGATGAACCAGCGGACATCGGTGTGATTGCCATTTTCTTGAGGACGCACATAGGGGAAGTATTCGTCAGCCACCTTGTTCTTATAGCGGCCTATGAACTCGCTGCTGTTACGGTCCCAATAGTTCTCGTGAGGGCCACGACCGTAGTACTCTACCCTATCATACTGCTTGGGCATCTGCAACTGCATACCATAGCGGAACAACCACTGGTCTTTGGCATCACCCTTAGGTTCCATCTGCTGACGGACGATGACGGAACCATCAGCCATGAGGGTATAGGTCATGGTGAGTATAGCCATCGGCATGTCTATCTTAGTGACAGCGCTGTTGCCAGTGGCAGAGAATTCGGTGACCTTCATCTGCGGATTCTTCCATGGACTAAATTTCTGTTGCATTCTGGCACCATAGTCGTTGTCGGTAGGTGCACGCCAGAACTCGGGTGTGATACTCTGACGGTCTATTAGCATAGGCTGTCCATCGATATCGAGATAGTCTATCATACCCGACTGCTTGCCGATGGTCAACGTAGTACCCTTCTTCGAGAACTTCACGTAACTCTTGGTCTCCTCCTTCTGCACATTGCGCTCGTCCAATTGCTGGGTCTCCAGCTTATCGAAGACATAGGGTTTCACCACAAACTGCTGGCGTTCACCACTCTCGAACTGGAAGTTGACGAGAATCTCGCCTGCATGGTATAAGCCATTGATATACTTCTTGATTTCTGCAAACTCAAACGCCTTGCGCTGTTGCGGCAACACCTCATCGACCAACAGTTGCAGGGACTTGCTCTTCATGCCGTCGCTCTTCACCTCCACAGCCAGCTTCAGATTCTTGACAGGCTTGAAAAAGTTCTCGTTATAGATCTCTATCTTGCCATCTTTCAGTCCCTTATCCGTAATCCACAGGTTCTGGTAGTAGTACTGCACCTCATAGGCATGAGGATTCAGACGACGGTCTGGGGCTATGATACCGTTGCAGTTGAAGTTATAGTCCGAGGCAGGATAGCGTCCATAGTCACCACCATAGGTAAAGATTTCCTTGCCCGTAATGGGAGACTTGTCACGGAGTGCCTGATCGACAAAGTCCCAGATAAAGCCACCCTGGTATTTCGGATATTTGCGAATGAGGTCCCAATACTCCTTGAAGCCACCCATCGAATTGCCCATGGCGTGGGCATACTCACACTGGATGAGGGGACGGGGATTATCCGTCTGGGCATACTTCTCACAACTGGTATAGTTATAGTACATTGGACAGAAGATATCCGTCTTGCCCCAATTGCCTGCCTGCTCGTACTGGACAGGACGCATCTTGTCAATACTCTTCACCCAGTCATAGACCTGTTCAAAGTTAGGTCCATAGCCTGCTTCGTTACCCATGCTCCAGATGATGATGCTGGGATGGTTGCGGAGGGTGAGCACATTACCCTGGTTGCGCTCCAGATGCATCTGGGCAAAGTCTTTCCGCTTGGCAAGTGTACCTTCGCCGTAACCCATGCCGTGACTCTCAAGGTTAGCCTCAGCCACCAGATAGAGACCTGCCGAATCACAGAGCTCATACCAGCGAGGATCGTCAGGATAGTGGGAGGTACGGACGGCATTGATGTTCAACTGTTTCATAATGCGGATGTCCTGGCGCATACGCTCCACAGAGACAACATAGCCTCCATCAGGATCCAGCTCATGACGATCTACACCTTTTATTAATATAGGCTGACCGTTCAACAACAACTGACCACCCTTGATCTCAATATGACGGAAACCTAAACGCTGTCTTACAACCTGCAGCACCTCACCCTTCTTCTTCAGCGTGATCAGGAGGTTATACAGGTTGGGGGTCTCTGCCGTCCAGGGCTTCACGTCCTTGGGGTCGAGCATGAAGTGCTCGTGGTGATAGTAGGGCCAACGATGTCCGTCGTGCTTGAAGATGACACGTCCCTGCTGATCCTCCAGCGACACTTCCAGACTGACACCTGAGGGATTCTTTACATCGACAGTATAGCCTATCTCACCACGCTGTTCCTCCACATTCCAGTCCTGCAGAATCTGGATGTTCTCAATATAGGTCTTCGGACGGGCATAGAGATAAACCTCACGGGCTATGCCGGTAAAGCGCCAGAAGTCCTGGTCTTCCAGATAAGAGCCGTCGCACCAACGCATCACTTGCATGGCTATCAGATTCTTACCCTTCTTCAGGTATTTCGTAATGTCAAACTCAGCAGCAACCTTTGAATCCTCGCTATAGCCCACGTATTTTCCGTTGACCCATACTTTCAGATTACTGGTGGCAGAACCCACATGGAACAAGACCTGCTGACCCTTCCAATCATCCGGCAACATAAACTCACGACGATAGGAACCGGTGTAGTTCTCCGTCTCACCAATATAGGGAGGATTGGTGTCGAACGTCGTTGCCCATGCATAGCCTATGTTCTTATAGATACGGTCGCCATGACCGTTCAACTCAAACAGACCAGGAACGGGGAAATCCTCCCACTTGGAATCATCGTAGCCAACTTGAAAGAAAGAAGCAGGTGCATCCTGATGATTCTTGACGAAAAGGAAACGCCACATGCCCTCCATAGACAGGTAGCGCGAAGACTGCGTCTTCTCGCCCTTCATGGCCAGTTCCTCACTCTCGAAGGCAAAGAAATTGGCACGGCGTGGTTCACGATTCTGTTGGTTTACCAACGGATTACGCCACTCTGGAGCTGTTTCTGCAGAAACAGACAGAGCTGTTAAGAAAGAAAACAAAACAAAAAAACAGTTTCTCTTCATGGTTCTCATTGACTAAATTATACTGTTATAATGAATTTAATTATTCTGCATAAGCATCCTCGCCAATCTGTTCAACGCCACCAATGGTGAGCTTACGCAACTCGTAGAAAGAGCCGTTATAGATATTGAAATCCACATTCCCATCAATACCAGGCAAACGACCTACATCGGTATGCTGCCAAAACTTCCAAGGACCTTGATACTCCACCTCGTCAACATAGTAGTGGGCTATCCAATAGGGATACTGGTCGAACACGGGATCGCTCAGGTATTGCATCTTAAATTTATAATAGGTATATATGATGGGCTTCACACCATAATGCTGCTCTACGATATCGAGCCATTCCAGGATGCTGGCCTTAAAAGCGTCGTCTGTCTGGTTCTTCGGTTTGTGCTCCACATCAAGCACTGGCGGAAGGTCGCCATTCTCCAGTTTCACATTCTTGATAAAGAATTCGGCTTGCGACTTGGCAGGCGAATGAACACTATAGAAATGATAGGCTCCGCGTGTAAAACCATATTCGCGGGACTGATAGAAATTCTCCTTGAAGTTCTCGTCAACACGTGTGGAACCTTCGGTGGCCTTAATCATAATGAAACGAATAGGCGTCTCGTTGATTAAACCTTTCTCACGCAACTCACTCCAATTGATATCACCCTGATGATGACTGATGTCAATGCCGTGAATCTCATAGCCCTCGGGATAGCTGACATCACCATAGAGGGCACGCCAACGGAAACCAAAGGGGCTTACAAAAAAGTAATAAAAGAAATAGACGTAAGCTGCCACAACAACAGCTCCGCCTATCCACCAAGCCCATCCGGGCAAGTGTTGCAAGAGACGAATAAAAACATTCGGACGCCTATGTGGCACGGGGCTTGTTCGGCGTCCGGATGTTGATTTACGAGTATATTGCTTCTTCTTTGGAGGCATGTTATTTATTTAGCCTGCTCAAGAGCCAACGTCTTTGTAGGCTGGTCGCATACCTCTGTGGGTCCCCAGTACTGGATAGGACCAGGATAAACGTAAGCTGTCTCGCGAGACCAACGCTCACGCTCCTTGGCGAAAGCCTGGAAGGGAGCACCGTCCAGTTCAACAAGAGCCTTGCGGATAACAGGCTTCATCTCACCATTACGCTTCTCCATGTTCATCATCATTGTGATGGGCACACCACCGGCAATCCACTGATCAGCAGGAGCGGTCGTATTCTTAACGATAGCCATATAGCCAGTCTTACCATTGGCAATCAGCTGAGCTGCTGAGGTACCCAGGGCATAGCAGTAGTCTGCATCGAAGTTTGAAGGAGCAGCACAACGTCCCTCGTAACCGAAGAAGTGGTGCAGGGCAGAGAACTTGCCAGCGTACTTGCCGACTTTCTTACGACGCTCCAACTTCTGGGCAACCATCGTAGAAAGCAACTTCTCGGTCTCGATAAGCGATACCTGTACGTTTCCATGAGGGTCACGGTCGAGAGCAAGCTGACGGGCTACGTTGGTAGGCAGAGAGTTGAACACCTCCAGATTGGTTTCTGACAGGTGGCTCTTGGCAAAGTCGATAATCTCGCTACGACCCAGATCCTTGGCCTCTGGCTGAGCCAGTACGTCGTTCAGCTGAGCAATGAGCTTCTTGATAGCAGGAATGAACTCGATCAAGCCCTCGGGGATGATTACGGTACCGAAGTTGTTACCATCTGCTGCACGCTTGCAAACCACATCGGCAATGTAAGTAACGATGTCGTCCAGGCTCTGCTTCTTGGCTTCCACCTCCTCAGAAACGAGGCAGATGTTAGGCTGTGTCTGCAGGGCACACTCCAAGGCGATATGAGAAGCCGAGCGACCCATTACCTTGATGAAGTGCCAATACTTGCGGGCTGAGTTACAGTCGCGCTCAATGTTACCGATCAGCTCTGAATAGGTCTTACAGGCTGTGTCGAAACCGAAAGAGGTCTCAATCTGTGAGTTCTTCAAGTCACCGTCAATCGTCTTAGGACAACCGATTACCTGTACACCATAGTTCTTGGCGGCATAGTACTCTGCCAACACACAAGCGTTGGTATTAGAGTCGTCACCACCGATAATCACGATAGCCTTGATGTCCAGCTTGCGGATAATCTCCAGACCCTTCTCGAACTGGTCAACTTTCTCCAACTTGGTACGGCCTGAGCCAATCATGTCAAAGCCACCGGTGTTGCGATACTCGTCGATGATCTCCTTGGTGAGCTCCATGTAGTTATGGTCAACCAGACCACCAGGACCCAGGATGAATCCGAAGAGACGGTTCTCGGGGTTCAGTTTCTTAATCTGATCAAACAGACCGGTAATCACGTTATGACCACCAGGAGCCTGACCACCAGACAGGATAATACCAACGTTCATTTTCTTGGTGTTAGCCTCAGTAGCTGGTTCAAACTGAACGATAGGCATACCATAGGTGTTGGGGAAGAGCTTCTTGATTTCTTCCTGATCACCAACACTCCACCAACACTCTGGGTAGGAGCACCCTCTTTTACTTTTACCGCACCCTGAAGAGCCTTTGGTAATTTAGGCTGATAAGCGGCTCTCGCAATCTGCAATGTACTTTTTTCCATTTTTTACTTTATTAAATTAATGAATAATTGTAATCCATTTATAACATAGACCTGTGAGTCTCTGCGTTTTCGAATTGCAAATTTAATCCTTTTCCTTGAAAAAAAGAAAGAAATTATGCTTTTTAATATTTTTTTGTGATGAAAGTGATGTTATATGGAATATTTTTCGTATCTTTGACCTTTGAAATTGATAAAAATAATAAAACAAAGGAGGAAACCATTATGGCAAACAAGAGAAATTTGAAACGCAACATCAACCTGTTTTGTGAGAATCTTTTTACAGAATGTGTAGCAGCATCATTGTATGGCAACAATACCGATAGTGCGAAAGCCCTACTCTTCAGCATCATCAAGCTACAAACAGAATTTACATGTCGCATCTCACATCCGGAACCAGGAATGCCTGCCAAAGTTTATTTCAAGAAACTTAGGGCAGATTTCGTTTCCAAGGCATCCGAAATCATTGACCAAATCAACAACCTTTAAAAATTATGTGGAAATCATTTTGCAGTTGGCTGTTATATCGTCACATGGGATGGACAGCCGATGTGACGGAGGAGCATCCGGACAAATACATTATCTGTCTGGCACCTCATACCAGCAATTGGGACTTCTTAATTGGACAGTTATATAATGGTGCCAGAGGCATGAAGAGCAACTTCCTCATGAAAAAAGAATGGTTCTTCTGGCCTTTGGGTCTTTTATTCCGTAAAATGGGCGGCATTCCTGTATGGCGCTCGAAACATACCAGCATGACTGACAACCTGGCTGAAACGGCACGTCAGGAGAAAGTGTTTCACCTTTGCATCACACCGGAAGGCACTCGCTCGCTGAACCCCGAATGGAAGAAAGGCTTCTATTATATTGCTCAGAAAGCCGAGTTGCCCATCTTGCTCTATGGTGTGGATTATCAGAAACGTCACATCCAATGTACCAAGACCATTATTCCCAATGGCGACATTGACAGTCAGATGCACGAAATTAAATTGTATTTCAAGGACTTTCAGGGTAAACATCCTGAGAATTTCACCATAGGAGAGCTATAAGACCATGAACAAAAAACTTATATCCGCGCTCTCCATCTTATTGTTTTTCGTAGCGACTCCATTCTATGGACAAAGTGCCAAGGATGAAGCGAAGTTAGTAGAACGACTACAGGAATATTTCTGGAAGTACAAGCCCAAGGGGACCCGACTGACACAGCCTCCCCGCATGCTGGATTACCAGCTGGACAATACGGCACGAACCCTTACCATCGTTGCTGACGAGTTTTTCGCTGCTCAGGAATTTACCCCTGAGATTACGGAGCATATCTATAAAAAGGTAAAGGGAGAACTGCCCAAAGCATATCATGACTATCAGGTTACCATTGTCACCAATGGCATGAGTATAGACGAGCTGATTCCGAACCGCCTGTCTAAAAACGTAGATAAGTCGCGCCTCTGGGGGGACATCAACTATGATGGTAATCCGTGGGTAAAAAACATATCCCTGCCTGTCAAAATCTCACATGGACTGCAAGGAAGACACATCTCCCTTTGGGCGAGTCACGGACGTTTCTATGACCAGAAGAGAGGCTATTGGAGATGGCAACGTCCCAAACTCTTTGGAACAACGGAAGACCTGTTCACACAGACTATCGTCATCCCTTATCTCATCCCCATGCTTGAGCAGTCGGGTGCCATCGTCTTCACACCGCGTGAGCGCGATTGGCAGAAAGAGGAGCTTATCGTGGACAATGACGGATCCTTACGCAACTACATAGAGGTTGCTTCTCATGGGAAATGGCAACAAACCAGTATGCCAGGTTTCGCATGGCACTCTGGCACCTATTCGGACGGAGAGAATCCCTTTGAGGCAGGAAGTGTACGGATGACAAAGACCACCAGTAGCAAGTCGCGCTATAACCTTGCCACCTATCAGCCCGATTTCAGAAAGGCAGGTCGCTATGCTGTCTATGTCAGCTATCAGACGCTTCCCAACAGTGTTGACAATGTGTTATATACCGTATGGCATCGCGGCGAACGTACTCAATTCCACGTAAACCAGCAAATGGGTGGTGGCACATGGGTCTATCTGGGAACATTTGATTTTGATGCCGGATACAGCGAATTTAACCGAGTGACCGTTTCCAACCAAAGCGATAAAAAAGGTGTGGTGACAACAGATGCTGTACGCTTTGGCGGAGGAATGGGAAACATTGAACGGTTTGGAACGGTCAGCGGACTACCCCGTGCCTTGGAAGGTGCCCGTTACTCAGCACAGTGGGCTGGTATGCCCTACCCTGTCTATAGCAGTAAGAACGGAGTAGATGACTATGCTGACGACATCAATGTCCGTTCGCACATGACCAACCTGTTAGGTGGCGGTTCCTGTTATATGCCGACGGTTAATGGTCGTAAGGTTCCCATAGAATTATCATTGGCAATCCATAGCGATGCCGGTTATGCCCGCGATGGAGAAGGACTGATTGGCTCCTTGTCTATCTGTACGACAGGATTTAATAATGGAAAGCTGAATGCCGGCATATCCCGAATGGCTTCACGCGATTTTGCGGATGCCCTGTTAAGCAATGAGTTGCTGGACGTGAAGTATAAGTATGGCAACTGGAACCGTAGGGAACTCTTTGACAGGAACTATTCCGAGACACGACTGCCCGAAGTGCCCAGTGCTATTCTTGAGACGATGTCACATCAAAACTTCCCGGACATGCGCTACGGACAAGACCCGAATTTCCGCTTTACACTGGCCCGTTCTATCTACAAAACCATTTTGCGGTATGTCAACGACCAGCATGGTACTCCTTTTGTCGTTGCTCCGATAGCACCAGACAATTTCCGCATAGAGTTCCTGAAAAATGATGAAATCCGACTGAGCTGGAACGCTGTTAACGATCCGCAGGAGCCAACCTCCGCACCTACCGGATATATCTTATATACGGCTATCGGTGAGGCGGATTTTGACAATGGAACCTATATCCGTTCAAAGAACAGCTATGACATGAAGCTGGAGCCAGGCATGCTCTATCATTTCAAGGTAGCAGCTGTGAACCGAGGAGGACAAAGCTTCCCCACAGAAGTACTTTCTGCCTACTACAATCCATTTGCCACGAAGACCATCTTGGTGGTGAACGGGTTCCATCGTGTTTCATCACCTGCCATTCGCAACAATGCTGAAGAACAGGGTTTCGACTTAGACGAAGATCCTGGTATCACCTATGGTCCCACCTATGGATGGTCAGGACGGCAAATCAACTTCGACCGCACTCAGATGGGTATCGAGGATGGAGGATTGGGCTATACCGGTGAGGAACTGACGGGAATGCTGATTGCCGGCAATGACTTCAACTATGTCAAGACCCATGCAGAAGCTATTGCATCTACGGTGAATTATAACATCATCAGCTGCTCAAGCGAGGCTCTTGAAACAGCCAAGATAAAGTTGAAGGACATTGCTGCCATTGACCTCATCCTAGGATTGGAGCGCAATGACGGACATAGCCTGTCATACTACAAGACATTCAACAGTTCCATGCAGCACACGCTACAACAGTTTACGAAAATCGGTGGAGCTTTACTGGTCAGTGGAGCCTATATTGGAAGCGACATGAACAGCCAAGAGGAACAACGTTTCCTGGAAAACATCCTGAAGTGCCAATATGGAGGAAGAAGTCTGGCAGAAACCAATGTTGTGTCAGGTATGGGAACCAATTTCCAATATTGGAAAGAGCTGAACGAAGAGCATTATGCAGCCACTTCTGCTGACATCCTGCATCCTGTGAAGCCTGCCTATACGGCCATGCAATATGCTGACGGCTATGGCGCAGCTGTTGCTTATCAAGGCAAAGACTACAAAGCCTTTGTCATGGGATTCCCCTTCGAGTGTATCAAGGATGCGCAGAAGCGTTCATCCATTATGCAAGGATTATTAAACTACCTAACAAAATAAAGGACAGAAAACTATGTACAAAATTCAATCTAACTCAAGTGGCACACGCAGTATCGAGATTAGCGAAGAACATTTGCAGACCATTGAGGACTATCAACTCTTCCGCGACCTTATCGACTCTAATGGCTATGTCGATGAACAAGTGCTTGACAAGCTCAAGCTTAACATCCGTTCCATGCTGGAGTCGGATGCCGGTAAGGACAAGAGACTGCTGGACCTCTGTTTAGATGTTATCTATCATGCGAACATGAAGGCTTTCGGACTTCAACAACTTGTACTGCTGTTCATCAACTGGAAGAATCAGAGCAAGGAAGAGACCGTATGACGTATAGGCTGACGGATTTTCTGCCAACAACGAAGAAGGAAATTGAGTTGCGTGGCTGGGAAGAGGTAGATATCATCCTCTTCTCGGCTGATGCATACGTTGACCATCCCTCCTTCGGGGCGGCTGTGATAGGACGGACTTTGGAAGCTGCCGGATATCGGGTGGCTATCATCCCGCAGCCTGACTGGCACGGAGACTATCGTGACTTCAAAAAACTAGGACGTCCGCGATTGTTCTTTGGTATTGCACCAGGTTGCATGGACTCCATGGTCAACAAATATACCGCCAACCGCCGTCTGCGCTCAGAAGATGCGTACAGTCCCGATGGACGACACGATTTACGTCCCGAATATCCCACTATTGTCTATTCCAAAATCTTGCGTGAGCTATATCCTGATGTTCCTATTATTTTGGGGGGCATAGAAGCGTCGTTGCGCCGACTGACTCATTACGATTACTGGCAAGATAAGTTGCGCCCGTGTATTCTTTGTGAGTCGCAGGCAGACCTTATTATCTACGGAATGGGCGAAAAACCTATCGTGGAATTGGCACGTCGTATCGCTGAGGGCTCCGCTATCGAGGATATTCACGATATTCCCCAGACCGTCTATCTTACGAAGGATATAAAACCTGCTGATGACGATATCGTGCTGCACAGCCATGAGGAATGCTTGCACAACAAGCGTTCTCAGGCAGAGAACTTCCGCCATATTGAGGAGCAGTCGAACATGATGCATGCCCATCGACTCATTCAGCCACTGGCTATTCATCCTTCACCGATGACGGCTCACAATTATGTTGTTGTGAACCCTCCCTACCCTCCGATGACCACTCAGGAACTGGATGTTTCCTTCGACCTGCCCTATACCCGTTTACCGCATCCCAAATATAAGGGAAAGCGTATTCCAGCTTATGAGATGATCAAGTTCTCCGTGAACATTCACCGTGGGTGTTTTGGAGGCTGTGCCTTCTGTACGATTTCGGCTCATCAAGGCAAATTTATTTCCTGTCGCTCTAAGGAGAGTATTCTGAAAGAGGTTAAGCAAGTTGCTCAGATGGAGGACTTCAAAGGCTATCTTTCCGATCTGGGGGGACCATCAGCTAATATGTATGGCATGCATGGGCGCAACCTGAACATCTGCGAGAAATGTAAACGTCCCAGTTGTATTCACCCACAGGTATGCCCCAATCTGAATACCGACCACACCAAATTGCTGGAAGTTTATCATGCCGTGGATGCACTCCCGGAAATCAAAAAGAGCTTCATCGGAAGTGGTGTGCGCTATGACCTCCTACTGTATAGAGGGAAGGACGAAGTAGCTAACAAGGCTGCAATGGATTATACCCGTGAACTCATTACCCGTCATGTCAGCGGACGATTGAAAGTAGCTCCCGAACATACCAGCGACAAGGTACTGATGTTAATGCGCAAACCGCCTTTCCAACAGTTCTATGACTTCAAACGCATCTTTGACCGCATTTGTCGTGAAGAGGGACTGCGCCAGCAAATCATCCCTTATTTCATATCCAGCCATCCCGGTTGTACGGAAGCAGAGATGGCAGAGTTGGCTGTAAAGACCAAGCATTTGGATTTTCAGTTGGAACAAGTACAGGACTTCACACCCACCCCGATGACAGTCTCTACGGAAACTTGGTACACCGGTTTCCATCCCTATACCCTTGAACCTGTTCATAGTGCCAAGACCCCGAAAGAGAAATTGGCACAACGCCAGTATTTTTTCTGGTATAAACCTGAAGAGCGAAGAGGTATCGAACAGAGTCTGCGTCGCATTGGACGTGCCGACCTTATTCAGGAATTGTGTCCTTATACTCCGAAACCTTATGGAAATAATAGAGCAAGCACTCATCGCGAAGAATCCCCAAAAGAAAAGCGAGGACGGAATCGTCGTCACAAATGACTTCGTAGCAGTTATTGACGGCAGCACGTCAAAGTCGCAATATCGCCACAGTCTTCTTCGTTCAAACGGACGCTATGCCATGCAACTGACAGCGCGTTACATCCGCCGTATGGAAAAGACTACCACCTGCGAACAATTCCTTACTGGAGTGACTGCTTATATCCGTAAGCATTATAAGAAAAGTATGCTGCGCCGACTGGAAGAGCATCCAGAAGACCGCCTGACCTGTTCCGCCATCATCTTTAGCCGTGTGTGTCGCGAGATATGGATGGTTGGTGACTGCCAATGCCTTATAGGACAAGAATACTATGACAATCCCAAGCCCTATGAAGACGAGTTGGCCGCGATGCGTGCCGAAGAAGTAAAGCGACAGTTGGCGGAGGGGAAGTCTGCTGACGAACTCCTGCGCAATGACACAGCACGAAGCATTATCATCCCACGCATGATAGAAACCATGCGCCAACAAAACATCAGCTATAGTGTCATTGACGGATTCCATATTCCCAGAGAACACGTGCGAATCATTACGCTCGACTTTCAACCGTGGGACATCGTGTTAGCATCCGACGGTTATCCTTTCCTGTGTCCCACATTGGCAGAAAGCGAGAGTCGCTTGTACGAGCAACGAACAAACGACCCTTTAAACATTGGAACTTTCAAGGCCACTAAAGCCTTTCATCCCGATTTTAATTCCTTCGACGACAGAAGCTATATCCGCCTGAAGGTATGATGTCGTAACGGAAAAGAGAGGAAGGACCTATTTTCCGATATATGCCAAGATGAAATCAACAATCTCGTCTTCCGACTTACCATCCGCTCTGATAACCAAATCATAGTTATGCGTGTCGTAACGAGAAGAATTGGTGTATTTTGAAATATAGTTCTCACGCATCTTGTCAACCTTCTCAATAATCTCCAGCGCTTGCTCTGGCTTGATGCCCTGCTTTCTGCAAACACGTGCAATACGACTCTCCATTGAAGCCTGAATCAGAATACTAAGATGATTGGGATGCTTACGATAGACAAAGAAGCCACTTCGACCGGCAACAACACATGATTCGTTTTCAGCAATACCCTTGAGGATTTCCTGTTCTGCCTTGAAGACGGCTTCCGTAGTAATCAGTTCGGGCTCCTGATCCATGCTTACCTGATAGTACTTGGCTTCTGTCATGCCGCCACCAATACCGAGAACACGCTTGAAATCACTCCACCAGTTGTGCTTCTGACCTTTCAGATTCTCAATTTCATCTACGGTGAGATGATATTTCTCCTCTAATTGCTTAATAAGTGCCTTATCATAAAAAGGAACTTGCAACTTCTCGGACAATTTCCTTCCTACGGTACGACCACCGCTTCCTAGCTCGCGGTTAATGGAAATAACAAATTTCTCGTTTAGATTCATAATTATTGTAAATTAGCATTATTTTGCTGGCAAATTTACACATTTTTATTGAATAACGCAATAATAATCCGACAAAATAACGCTAATAATCGTACTTTTCAATCATTCATACCCTTCAATTACATTAAAAAGGTCTTGATGTATCACACCATTGGTGGCTATAACACTATCGCCCTCCATAAAGAAAGTATCGCCAGCGTAATTGGTAACACGACCTCCAGCCTCCATCACAATGAGTGCTCCGGCCATAAAGTCCCATTGGCCTATATAGCGTTCGGCATAACCATCCAGCCTGCCTGCTGCCACAAAGCACAAGGCGATAGCTGCAGAGCCTATCATGCGGATACTGCCCACATTACCATAGAAATGATTGATAAGACGAGTGATGACAGGCTTATAAGCATCGCTGTTATAAGGCAGTTGCAAGCACAATAATGCATCGTTAATCCCGCTCGTACCGACTTTCAGGCTTTTCACATCTCTCATTTCTCCTTTCTCATTTCTCATTTCGCAGTATGCCCCTCCTCCTTTCCAAGCATAGAAGCACTCGTCGCTGACAATCTCGTAAACCACACCTGAAACAATCTCACGACCCTTGCAGAGAGCTATACTGACAGCAAATGGAGCAAAGCCATGAATGAAGTTCGTAGTACCATCTAATGGGTCAACAACCCAAAAGAAGTCTGATGGCTGATGGTTGATGGCTGAAACATCATCCTTCGTAGTGCCTTCCTCCGTGATAAAGCCAGCCTCGGGCATGATTTCCCGAAGTCTGCTGACAATCATCTTCTCAGAACCTTTATCCACATACGACACGTAGTCGTGGGCATGCTTACGCTCCACCTTTTCTACCGAAAAGCATGCGCGTTCCTTTTTAATATAAGAACCCGCCTCGCGGGCCACTTGACACACAAGGCGGGTTATCTTCTCAAGATTCTCCATGAAAATCTTACTTCTTACGTCTTACGTCAGACATCTCTTAGTCTTCCTGGTATTCAGGACGCAGCTTACGAACGGTCTCACCAGCACGCCACATCTCCTGATTACGCATAGCCTCAAGTTCCTTCTCCAGACCGGCACGATAGTCGGGCTTAGAGTTGGCGTCAATAGTAATCTGTGCCTCGTTACCAGTCTTTACAGAATAGTACAGCCACTCCATCACGGGCTTGATAGCATCGTGGAAACGGGGAGCCCAGTCCAAAGCACCACGCTGAGCGGTGGTAGAGCAGTTAGCATACATCCAGTCCATACCCTTAGCACCGAACAACGGGCCAAGGCTCTGAGTCAATTCCTCAACAGTCTCGTTGAAAGCCTCCGAGGGAGAGTGTCCGTTCTCACGCAGTACCTCATACTGAGCAAGCAGCAGACCCTGGATAGCACCCATCAGCGAACCACGCTCACCAGTCAGGTCAGAGGTTGCTTCACGCTGGAAGGTTGTCTCGAACATATAACCGGCACCGATACCAATACCAAATGCCAAAGTCTTCTCCTTAGCCTTGCCTGTAGCATCCTGATAAACGGCATAAGAGCAGTTCAGACCACGACCCTCGCAGAACATGGTGCGGAGAGAAGTACCAGAACCCTTAGGAGCTACCATGATCACATCAACATCCTTGGGAGGAACAACACCTGTGCGGTCACTCCAGTTGATAGCGAAGCCGTGGCTGTAGTACAAAGTCTTACCGGGCTTCAGATATTGCTTAATGGTAGGCCACTGCTGCATCTGACCAGCATCAGAAAGCAACATGCAGAGGATAGTACCCTTCTCGGCAGCCTCTTCGATAGAGAACAGAGTCTTACCAGGAACCCATCCGTCGGCAACAGCCTTGTCATAGGTCTTACCTTGACGCTGACCAACAATCACATTGAAACCATTGTCACGCAGGTTGCAGGCCTGTCCAGGACCCTGAACACCATAACCGATAACAGCGATTACTTCATCCTTTAATACTTCACGTGCTTTCTCGAGTGAGAACTCCTTGCTGGTGACAACAGTTTCGATTACGCCACCAAAATTCATTTCTGCCATAATGCAAATTTGTTTTTTTTAATTGTTATACATGTCCCTTGCGTACTATGCCAGCCCTACCCGAGAGCCGTCGTCTTGCCAGTCCACTCAGTGCTTACACGAAGCTCCGACAAGGGGTTAACTAAAAATTTGACTGCAAAGATACAAATAAGTAAGCAAAACACAAAACAAAAATACGATTTTTTTGTTTTTCACTCACTTTGCTAACATTTATTTCAAATCTGAGAATTTTTTATGTCCTTTTGCGTAATACTGCCACAACAGTGAGAACATACGTTGTTCTGGAATTTGTGTTTCCACTCTTCCCTGTTGTATGGTTTCCCTGTCAGCCTTAAAGTCTTTCTTCCAACGGGCAAAAGCACGACGCGCCTTGAAGATAGCCTTGAAATCGCCCCAATTCCCTTTCAGTATCAGCGTTTCCCAAGCAGCCAGATAATCCAGAAACCAACGCATACACATTACATGTTTCAATTCCGAGTCTGGCAAACACTTGTAAAGCATGGTCAGGTTATTGCGGAAATTAAGAAACGTCTTCATCGGATTTGACTTAGGTAATGTTCCTCCACCGACGTGATAGACATAGCTCTCCGGCAGGCAATAAATCTTACGGCCACGAATGCGGAGACGCCAGCACAAGTCAATCTCTTCGTTATGAGCAAAGAAGCGTCCGTCCAGTCCTCCGACATCCCAATAGTCTTTTGCACGAATCATCAACGCAGCCCCTGTAGCCCACAGTATTTCTTCCTTGTAGTCGTATTGCCCATCGTCACGTTCCACCGTTTCAAACAAACGCCCGCGACAGAAAGGATAGCCATAACGGTCCAGAAAACCGCCACAAGCACCAGCATATTCAAAACAATCTCTATCGAATATGGACAACAGCTTAGGCTGACAAGCAGCCACTTCCGGATGAACATCCATAAACTCTATCAGGGGTGTCAGCCAATGGTGCGTCACCTCGATATCTGAATTCAGCAACAGATAATATTCAGCATCAATCTGTGACAATGCCTTATTGTATCCTTCAGCAAATCCCCAGTTTTTTTCCAATACAATGGTCTTGCACTCAGGAAACTCCTGTCGCAGCAAGTCCATCGAGTTATCTGTCGAAGCATTATCGGCAACATAGACCACTGCCTCGTCGCGCGAATAATTCAAAACAGTAGGCAGATACTGACCCAGCATCTTTGCCCCATTCCAGTTCAATATGACTATTGCGAGTTTATCCATTGTTCAGCATTGCTTTAAGTGCGGTTTTATCATGATTGAAATCACCCAGATGAACGTTGATCAACTGGTTGTCATATTCTTCACGAGCTTCGCTGGGCTTCAATTCTACACGGATATAATTCTTCGTAAATCCATGCATGGCCCGTCCACGCGTAGCCTTTTCAAACAACACCTCGGCCTCACGTCCTATAAACTTCTGATAAAAAGCTATCGTTTTCCTATCAGACAGTTCCAGCAGTCTTCGACTACGTTCCTTCTTATCGGCATCACTCACCACATAAGGAATACTCAATGCCGAGGTACCGGGGCGCTCAGAATACGGGAACACATGCAGTTGGGTAACATCCAACGAATCTAGAAACTCGTAAGTCTCCTCGAAACACTCAGGAGTCTCGCCCCTACATCCCACCATCACATCGACACCGATAAAAGCATCGGCCATCATTTCCTTGATACGTTGTATCTTGTCGGCAAACAACTGGCGGTCGTAGTGACGGTGCATCAGCTTCAACACCGTATCGCTGCCACTCTGCAACGGAATATGATAGTGAGGCATAAAGGCACGACTCTTGGCGCAGTAGTCTATCAGCTCATCGCTCAGCAAATCGGGTTCCAAACTGCTGATACGATAACGGCTGATACCCTCCACACCATCCAGTGCTTTCACCAAATCAATGAAACGCTCACCGGTCGTCTTACCAAAATCGCCTATATTCACACCCGTCAGCACTATTTCCTTACCACCTTCGCGTGAAGCCTCTTCAGCCTGTGTCACCAGTGAACTGATGCTTGGATTACGACTGAAGCCGCGAGCATAGGGTATCGTGCAATAAGTACAGAAATAATCACAACCATCCTGCACTTTCAGGAAATAACGAGTCCGATTGCCTCGCGAACAACTGGGTGCGAACGATTTGATGTCTTTCGTCTTCACGGAGAAGTGTTGGTGTGTTGTACCTTTGGCCCATTCTTCAGAAAGGAACTGTACCAAATCAGCCTTCTCATTCGATCCCAGCACCAAATCAACACCGTCTATCTTGCTCACCTTCTCAGGTTCCAACTGTGCATAACAGCCTGTTACCACCACAAAAGCATCTGGATTCTCGCGGACCAACCGGTGAATGGCCTGACGACATTTATGATCGGCGACCTCCGTCACGGAGCAGGTGTTAATCAGACAGATGTCAGCAGGCTCATCCTTTTCTGCTGTTCGTACACCCATCTCACCCAGCATTTTTCCAAAGGTGGAAGTTTCCGAGAAGTTCAACTTACATCCCAGTGTGAAATATTTAGCCCGTTTTCCTTGAAATTCCGATGAAGCTATCATATATATAATAAGGTGTATTATTTTGTGAGCACAAAGGTACGAATAAGCGAGAAGAAAACAAAGCAAAAATGCCCATTTTTTGCAATTATTCAAATTAGTGTAATTTTTCCACGTTTTTTAACATTTCGTAATTAGTTGATTTTTAACGACTTGCAAAAAAGTTACAAAATTGACCTAAAAAAAAACGCAAAAAATGATACGACGTATTAAAAAAATGCCTAACTTTGCAGCGTTTTAATAAACAAATGATAAAAATGAAAAAATTAGTATTTATGTTCGTAGCTGTTGCAGCTATTTCTTTCGCTTCATGTGGTAACAAGACTGCTCAGGCTGAGGCTGTTGATTCAGACTCTATCGCAGTAGTTGACAGCGCTGAGGTTGTTGACACCGTTGCTGCTGACACTGTTGCTGCTGACAGCGTTAAGTAATTAACGAACTCAAACAAAATTGAGAGAATTAGCCGTCGGATGTGAATCCGGCGGTTTTTTTCTTTTTCTCAAATTTTTGTGTAATTTTGCAGCAACAAACCAATTAAAGGATATGAAAACAAGTAGAATGATTAGAATGTTCATTGCACTTCTGACCTTTGGAGTAGCAATGACAATGCTGTTTACTTCATGCAGCAGCAACGAAGATTCGCCTGCCACGAGTACTGAAAAAGGACCAACGGCAGATGAACTCAAAGGAACATGGTATTGTGCGTATGAGGCTACAGGATCGGCAAAGAGAGAAGACGGCAGTGATGCTACCGTCAATTACAACTTAGTGGTAGATATCTATCGCTTTGAAAGTTCAACAGAAGGCAGTTTCTTCCGCTGCTTCTTCAATGACGACGAGGAAAGTCCCATACTAATACAGGGCATTTTGGGCTATGGTTCCTTCACCTACTCTCCCTCAAATGGTAAGATCTCCATAGCGCTGACGAATAACTTCAACCAAGAATATCCGCAAACTTGGGAAATAGGTTATGCTGAAAATACCCTTCTGGCAAAGGGTGTTGACGGACAGAAGCTAGAACTGGTGATGGCTGACAACGAAATGGAATCGGCTATTAACAGTATGTTGGAACAGAATGGCGGTGATACTGAGAAGTATGTCGTTGACAACTACAAGCCCAAAGGAGTGGACCATAGCCAGTGGATGAAGCAACTTGCTGACACCCGACTGGTAGCCGACCTCTCGCTGCCTGCCAGTCATGATGCCGTAACGGCAGAGGGATGGACGCCAGAGCTGATGGGTATCTTCTCCGAGATGATAGCTAAAACGCAAGACCTGACCATCAATGAACAATTGAAGATAGGTATGCGCGTGTTCGACCTGCGCCCGGAGTATCTTCCCAGTCCAGGCGGAAACTATGAGTTGCGCTGCTCTCACGGCATCTCTCAGACCAAATTGCTGGTCAGCGATTTCTTCGTGTTGCTGAAACAATTCCTGGCTACAAACCCCACCGAGTTTTGTATTGTAACGATAGACCTCTCAGCAACCTCTAAAATGAAAGAATGGGCCGAAGAGTTCAATGCACTCATCAGCAGCGACCAGTTCCGCAGCCTGTTTGTTGACTTCAAGCCTCGTCTGACCGTAGGCGAGATGCGTGGTCATGTGCTACTACTGTCAAAGAAGATCTATGCCGAGAAGCCCATAGGCGGATATTGCTACAATTGGACAGACGACATAGAACTGGAGAAGCAGATGAAGGGTCACATCACAGGTGCCGACGGTGTAGAGACACCACTATGGGTTCAGGACTTCTGGGGTAAAGCAACCCGTGAAGGAAAGGACGACGCCGTAGTGCGTATGCTGGAAGCTGCTGCCAAGCGTGACATGAATGCCGAGAAACCCGCATGGGTCATCAACTTCCCATCGGCTTATTTTGGTACACCGCTATCAGACAGTTATCGCGAGAATGCGGTGTCAGCTAATAAGGTTACCTCTGACTGGCTGAACACTCACAATGGATCGGTAGGCATCATCTTTATGGACTTTGGTGGTATGGACAAGAGTCCCAGCTACACAGGTTATCAGCTTTACGAGACGGGCGGTATGCAACTTGTTGACATGGTAATCAAGCAGAACTTTAAGCAATAGCCACTCGTGCTTTGTAGCTTTAGGTCAAAGAATAGCATAAAAAAGAGGCTCCTCATTGCGAAGAGCCTCTTTCTTGTGTATAATAACTATGATTTGCTTTACAGCTTGGTTATTCCTCTACGGGAGCAGCCTCCTCCTGAGCAGGAGCCTCTACGGGAGCCTCTTCCTCTTTAGCAGGAGCAACAGCCTGTAATTTCTTTTCCTCCTCAGCAGCAGCCTTCAGCTCAGCGGCATTCTCAGCTACAACCTTAACAGGAATCTCAACAGTAACCTCCTTGTGGAAGTGTACCATAGCAGTGAAATCACCAATGGTCTTGGCATCCTTCATGGTGATGATCTTACGATCAACATCCTTGCCAAGCTTCTTCAGCTCCTCAGCAACCTGGTTAACACCTACTGAGCCATAGAGCTGACCAGTAGCGCTCACCTTAGCGGCAATGCACAGAGCAACGTCCTTGATAGCCTCGGCCTTCTTCTCTGCCTCAGCCTTCAGGGCAGCCAGCTTGTGAGCCTGCTGCTTCAGGTTCTCAGCGAGGATCTTCTTAGCCATTGGGCTGGCAATAACACCCTTTCCCTGAGGAATCAGGTAGTTACGACCATAACCAGACTTAACATTTACGATATCGTTCTTGTATCCCAGACCGATAATATCTTCTTTCAGTATAATTTCCATAATCTTCTGTCCTCCTTATTTTACTTCATCATGTCAGTTACGTAAGGCAGCAGAGCAATCTGGCGGGCACGCTTAACGGCCTGAGCCACACGGCGCTGAT
>CACXSA010000060.1 GCA_902770195.1 uncultured Prevotellaceae bacterium | reverse complement strand
AGAGTCATATTGAGTAGGAATAGAGTCGATGATTATTGTGAAAACTTGTGTTTTATGGCCGATTTTAATGCTATTGGATTCGTTTTTGGGTTGTTTTATGCAAATTATTAATTTCCTAGAGGGTAGAAAAAGTTCCTAAAATTAGACGTTTTTAATAAACTTAAAAAGCGTAATTCATTGATAATAAGGTAGTTGCGCTTTTGGTGATAATTTAAAATTTGTTTTTAAGAAATTTGTAACTAATTGATTTTCAATACTTTAAATACTTCTATTTGCCCACGCAGAAATGTGTAAAGATGTTTTCTAGTACTTCGTTGGTGGTAATCTGGCCCCTCCCAGTGATTTCTGCGAGGTCGGAGAGTACCAAGCGGAGGTCTTCGGCAAGGAGGTCGCCACTCACGCTGGAGGTGTTGAGTCCGCTGAGAACTCGGCTCAGATTCTGTTTGGCATGGAGGAGTGATTCGTAGTGGCGGGCATTGGTGATGATGACGTCAGAATCAGTAATGGAGGGGATGTTGGCTGCTTCGAAAATTGCTTTTTCGAGTTGGTTAAGTCCAATTCCTGATTTTGCTGAGATTTTGACGTATGTATATTTATGCAAGTCGCTATTTGGGGCGATTGTGATTTCTTGCTTGTCGATTTTGTTTTGTATGATAATCAGTGACTTACATTTTGTTTCTTCAAGTATCGCTTGAATATCTTCTGGGGCGGGGTTAGCATCTATCAGCCATAGTACTATTCGGGCTTTATGCATGGCTTGGAAAGTGCGTTGGATGCCAATTTGCTCTACTTGATCGGTTGTTTGACGGATGCCAGCGGTATCGATAAAGCGGAAGGTGATGCCTTGGATGTCGATGGTATCCTCGATGGTGTCGCGGGTGGTGCCATGTATGTTGGAAACGATGGCTCGATCGTCCTTGAGCAATGCGTTGAGGAGTGTCGACTTACCCACATTGGTCTTACCCACAATGGCTACGGGGATACCCTGTTTGATGGATTGTCCTATCTCAAAGGAGTGAGCAAGATGTATGATTTGTTTGTCAATTTTATTCGCCAAATCCTTGAGCTCTGTACGATCAGCAAATTCCAATTCTTCGTGGTCTGAGAAGTCGAGTTCAAGCTCCAATAATGAGGTGAGTTTCAGCAGTTGTTCGCGCAGCTTGTCGAGTTCGGAAGAGATGCCACCACGTAGTTGCGATATGGCCAGTTGGTGGGTAGCTTTATTGGATGAAGCTATCAGGTCGGCTACTGCCTCAGCTTGCGAGAGATCCATCTTGCCGTTAAGAAAGGCTCTCTGTGTGTACTCTCCCGGCTGAGCCATACGGCAGCCATTCTGTATCAGGAGCTCTATCACCTTATTTAATATATAGCGGGAACCGTGACAGGAGATTTCCACACTGTCTTCGCCGGTATAGCTGTGAGGGGCGCGGAAGACGGAAACCAGCACCTCGTCGATAACCTCGCCTTCATCGTTGATGATGCGAGTAAAGTGGATGGTGTTGGCACTGAGAGCGTCACAATGTAGGGCAGAGACGGCTGAAACGGCGTCAAAGGCCCGAGGGCCACTGACACGGATGATGCCAAGGGCTCCACCGGGAGCCGTTGCAAGCGCACAAATCGTTTCGTTGCCCATCATTTCTTCTTGGCCCATGTATTGGCGAGAATGATAAAAACAAAGGTAACAGCCACAAAGACGAAAGTTGCTTTCAAGACATTATCCTTTTCGTTGCCGATGAACGGCATCAGACAGCAGAAGACAGCCGTCAGCACGCTGATGATGGCCATCAGTATGCGTAGTCGGTGAATGTTGACTTCCTTCCGTTCCTCCTCTGAAGCAGTATTATAGCCCGCAATGAGCATATCGCCCTTGCCTATCAGGAAGATGACGGCAAGGACGATAAAAACTATTGCAAAGATGACAGCTTTAATCATATTCTATCAAGTACCTTCTGGATGATGGTGTCGATGCTGCTCTTGTAGTCGGTGTTCATCTGCTTGGCATAGCGGTTGGCGATGACCATGCAGCAGGTCATGGCACGATGACCCAGCAGAGAGGCAAGACCGGCAAGGGCAGAGGACTCCATCTCGAAGTTGCATATTTTCATGCCCTCGTACTCGAACGATTCAATCTTCTTGTTCTGATCGGGGTCGGCAATGTCTGCACGGAGCTGACGGCCCTGAGGACCGTAGAAACCACCGCAGGCTACGGTATAGCCCTTGACCATGTCGTCGGCAGCAATCTGGTTGATGAGGTCGGCATCGGCTACGGCAACATATGGCGCACCTTTGATGGGATCCCACTGCATGTGTTCGCGGAAAGCTCGTTCCATGGGAATGTCACAAACCACATTGCGTCCCGCATAATAGTTGAGCAGACCGTCGAATCCGATGCTCTTGACGGAAGCGATGAACGAACCTGTAGGGGTGAAAGGCTGTAGTCCGCCGCAGGTGCCTATGCGCACCATTGTCAGCGTGCGGTGCTCGTCCTTCTCCTCACGAGTGTTGTAATCAATGTTTGCAAGAGTGTCGAGTTCGTTGACAACAATATCGATGTTGTCACAACCAATACCATGCGACTGGCAGGTAATACGTTTTCCTTTGTATGTTCCAGTGATAGTGTGAAACTCGCGACTACTTACTTCGTGTTCTATACTGTCGAAATGTGCAGCCACGGTGTTTACACGGGCTGGATCACCCACAAGAACAACACGGTCAGCCAAGAATTCAGGCTTCAGATGAAGGTGGAAGCATGAGCCATCACCATTGATAATCAATTCTGATTCGGGAAAATGTTTCTTTGCCATAGTATTACAATTTAGTTGTTTAATAGGGCAAAGATACGAAATAAAATGATAGATTGTACAATTATAAATTGACAATTAAATTTATTTAATAATCTACGAGATTCCCTTCCTCCTCAAGTGCGCGCCAAATACTGTGTCGTGCATCGGGGTTCAGTTGCTCCATGTGGGAGAAAAGTCTCTGAATGGTTGTGCGGTTTGTGTCTTTTTCGTATGGACAAAGTTTTAACTGTTTTTCGTAGTTTTGCAGTTCTGCATAGGTACGTATGTCGTTTTCCTGGCATAGGCAAAGAGGCCGGATAATGGTGAGGGGCATTTTCCTCATGCGTAGTTTGATGGGCATTGTGGAGAAATGGCCTTGGAATGTGAGGTTCATCAATGCTGTATGGATGATGTCGTCCTGATGGTGACCGAGTGCTATCTTGGTGCACCCTAGTTCCTGTGCGAGGTTGAAAAGCTGTTTGCGGCGTTGCCAGGAACAAAGGAAACAGGCAGGCTTTGATTTTAGTTGAGAGTTAAGAGTTCTTTCTGAGGAAAGCGAGCAAGCTCGAGCGGAGAGTTGAGAGTTAAAGCTGGTGGTGATGATATGAAGGGGGACACCGAGGCGGTCGCAGAAGGACTGTAGGTAGGTGGTGTCCGTCTCGTATCGGATGTTTTCCATGCGGACATGAAGTGCTTCAACGGTGAAGTGGGGAACATGGACGTGAGAGCGACGGGCGAGGAACTCCAGGAGGCATAGGGAGTCCTTACCACCAGACAAGCCGACGAGGATTTTATCACCCTCGTCGATAAGCTGGTATTGTCCCAGTGCTTTGTTGAATGTCTTCCAGAGTCGTTCTTCGAGCGTCATAGTGGGATTGTTGCGACTGAGTCGCCATACAGTAAATCACTTCATAAAGACCAGATAGACAGCACAGATGATGAGGAAGAATGCCAAGATATGGTTCCAGTGCAGGTGGGTGCCCTGGAACATGATGTTGGCTATCACGCAGAAAACGGCCAGTGAGATGCACTCCTGGATGACCTTCAGCTGGATGAGGTTGAAGGGGCCGCCGTTCTCGACAAAGCCCAGTCGGTTGGCAGGTACCTGACAGCAATACTCGAAGAAGGCTATCATCCACGAAAAGGTGATGACGCCTATCAAAGGCCAGTTGCTGCTGACGCCCGTCTCTTGTAACTTCAAATGCCCATACCAAGCCAGTGTCATGAAAACGTTGCTTAGTATGAGCAGTATGATGGTATAAAGTCCGTTCATAAACTAAAGCTATAGGTAAAAGTGAAAAGTGAAAAATTCCCTACCGGACTCCTGAACGGCGGCAGCAAATTATTCACTTTTCACTGTTCACTTTTCTCTTAAATATTCGTCCATGTTTTGGGCAGCACGACGACCATCACCCATAGCGAGGATAACGGTAGCGCCACCACGAACAATATCACCGCCTGCGAAGATCTCGCTGCGGGCAGACTGCATGCCTTCGTTGACCACGATGGTATTCTTGCGACCCAGTTCCAGACCTTCGATTGACTTCGGTACCAGCGGGTTGGGCGAAACGCCCACAGCAACAATCACCTGATCGACATCCAGCGTGACGGTCTTGCCTTCAACGGGAACTGGACTGCGACGACCGCTAGCATCGGGTTCGCCCAGTTCCATCACTTGCAGTACGGCCTGCTTGACAGCCCCAGTCTCATCGGCAATGTACTCGATGGGGTTGTGCAGTGTGAGGAAGGAGATACCCTCTTCCTTGGCATGCTTCACCTCTTCTAGACGGGCAGGCATTTCCTGCTCTGAACGACGGTAAACCAGTGTGACATTACCACCCAGACGTTTGGCTGTGCGGCAGGAGTCCATGGCAGTGTTACCACCACCTACGACGAGCACGTTCTTGCCCAGATTGATAGGCGTATCAGTAGTGGGATTAGCAGCATCCATCAGGTTGACACGAGTGAGGTATTCGTTGCTGGACATGATGTTGATGGCGTTCTCGCCGGGAATACCCATGAAGTTGGGCAGACCGGCACCCGAACCTACGAAGATGCCTTTGAATCCTTGCTTCTCGAGGGTTTCGACGCTGATGGTCTTACCCACGATAACGTCAGTCTGGAAGTGAACACCCATCTTGGCGAGGTTTTCGATTTCCACATCCACAATCTTGTTGGGAAGACGGAACTCAGGAATACCGTATTTCAGTACACCGCCTATCTCGTGCAATGCCTCGAAGACATAGACATCGTAACCCTTCTTGACCATATCGCCAGCGAACGAAAGTCCAGCAGGACCTGAACCGACGACGGCAATCTTGATGCCGTTGGCAGGAGCAATCTCAGGCAGCGAGATGTTGCCGCTCTCACGCTCGTAGTCTGCAGCGAAGCGCTCCAGATAACCGATAGCCACAGCTGGCTCGTTCATCTTCAGGTGGATACACTTGCTCTCGCACTGCTTCTCCTGAGGACATACACGACCGCAGACAGCGGGCAGGGCAGAGGTGTTCTTCAGTACTTTAGCAGCGGCCAGGAACTGACCACGCTCAATGTTCTTGACAAACGATGGGATATTGATGTTGACAGGACAGCCCTCGACACAAGTCGGCTTGGCGCAGTCGAGACAACGCTTGGCCTCTGTCATTGCCATCTCCTTGGTCAGACCAATGTTTACCTCTTCGGTACGAGTGGTTGCGCGATATACGGGGTCGAGTTCAGGCATCTTAACGCGCTCAATGGCTGTGCGCTCCTTGGGCTTCATGCTGGCACGCAGCTCTTTACGCCACTCAGCATCGCGGTCAGTCAGCACGTCGATGGTGTCGTTGGTGGGGTCGGAGTCCATGACGATGTCGGTGGTGGCAGATTTTTCACTATTCACTTTTCCCTCATCACTTCCCATGAGGTGTTCCTCGTAGTGGGCCAGCTCTTCCTGCTCTTCGCGCTTGAAGGTATTCATGCGCTTGAACATCTCGTCCCAGTCAACTAATGCTCCGTCAAATTCAGGACCGTCGATGCAGACAAACTTCGTCTTGCCACCGATAGTCAGACGACAGGCACCGCACATACCTGTACCATCAACCATAATGGTGTTCAGCGATACTTCGCAGGGAATGTTGTGCTTCTGAGCCGTGAGGTTAGAGAACTTCATCATGATGGGAGGGCCAATAGCGAACACTTTGTCCACATGGGGCTCCTGCTCGATGAACTTCTCGATACCAACCGTTACCACGCCTTTCTCACCATACGAGCCATCATCCGTCATGATGATAACCTCGTCGGACGACTCGCGTACCTTGTCTTCCAATATGATGAGGTCTTTCGAGCGACCAGCCATCACGGAGAGCACACGGTTGCCAGCAGCCTTCAGTGCCTGAATAATAGGTAGCATAGGTGCAACACCCAGTCCGCCACCGGCACAAACTACGGTGCCATAATTCTCAATGTGTGTAGGATTGCCCAAAGGACCTACTACGTCGGCAACAGAATCTCCGGCATTGAGTGCACAGAGTTTCTTAGATGACAGACCCACCATCTGTACCACGAGTGTGATGGTGCCTTTGTCAATGTCTGCACCGGCAATGGTGAGCGGCATACGCTCGCCTTTCTGGTCAACGCGTACAATCACGAAATTGCCCGCCTTGCGGCTTTTGGCAATCAGCGGTGCTTCAATCTCGAAAAGGAAAACCTTCTCGGAGAACTGCTCTTTCCTTACGATTTTATTCATAAATTCTTTGTTTTGTTTGCAATTTACCTGTGTTTGATTCCTTTTTGCCTACAAAGGTATGAAATAATACGCAAAAAGCAAAAGAAAATCGCATTTCTTTTGCTTTTTGACATTATTATATGATGTGTATGCGAAAAGATTACCCAATAAACTGGAGAATCAAATCTACAACCTCATCCTCAGTCTTGCCTTCCATGTTGAAAACCAAGTCGTAATTACGAGTGTCGTAACGAGAGGTTCCGGCGTATTTCTTTACGTATGCCTCACGCATGTCGTCCACCTTCTTAATCACCTGTTCGGCTTGTTCATGGGACAGATTTTGCTTGCTCATGATGCGCTGGATGCGATGCTCCATAGGTGCTTGTATGAAGATGCTCAAATGGTTGGGGTGGTTGGCGAAGATGCTAAAACCAGAACGTCCTGCTATAACGCATGAAGCCTCCTCTGCGGCATTCTCAAGAATTTGCTTCTCCACTTTGAACATATCGCTGCTGGTTACGAGGGAACCATCATCCTCACCAGTCATTCGCTGGTAGTACCACAACTCGTTCATGCCCTGTCCCATATACATAGCTGCATTGATGAACTCGCGCCACCAGTCGCTCTTTCCACTCTTCAGTTTTTCAATCTGCTCTGTATCCAGCTGGAACTTCTCTTTCAGCTCGTTAATTAACAACTTGTCATAGTAAGCAACATTCAGCTTTTCTGCCAACTTTCTGCCTACTGTGCGTCCACCACTACCTAATTCGCGGTTAATCGTGATGACATACTTCTGATTTTTGTCCATATTGCTATTTTTTAGTAAGTATTATTTTCTTTCGTTTGGTTTTCGCATGCAAAAATACAAAAAGTATATTAAATCACAAAGAAAAACAATTGAAATTTAAATAATCTAACAATTCAAGCCTTAGTCAATCATCTCGAATCCGGTGTATGGTACCAATGCACGTGGTATCTTAATGCCGTTCTCGGTCTGGTTGTTCTCGAGGATAGCAGCCACGATACGGGGCAGGGCCAAAGCTGAACCATTCAGTGTGTGACAAAGCTCGGTCTTCTTGGTAGAAGAATTGCGATAGCGGCACTTCAAGCGGTTGGCTTGATAAGTGTCGAAGTTAGACACAGACGATACCTCAAGCCAACGGCCTTGGGCTTCTGAGTAAACCTCAAAGTCATAACAGATGGCGCTTGTAAAGCTTTGATCTCCACCACATAACAGCAATATTCTATAGGGAAGCTCTAATTTCTTCAGCAATCCCTCTACATGTTCCAACATCTCCTTATGGCTCTCCTTCGAGTGCTCAGGCTTGTCAATGCGAACAATCTCAATCTTCGAGAATTCATGCAGACGGTTCAGACCGCGTACATCCTTACCATACGAACCTGCCTCTCTACGGAAGCATTCGGTATATGCGCAATTCTTGATGGGCAGCTGACTCTCGTCCAGAATCACGTCGCGATAGATGTTGGTGACAGGAACCTCAGCTGTTGGGATGAGATAGAAGTCGTCCACCTCGCAGTGGTACATCTGTCCCTCTTTATCAGGAAGCTGACCTGTGCCGTATCCAGAAGCGGCATTTACCACCGTAGGAGGCATAATCTCGGTATATCCGCTCTTGCGAGCCTCGTCAAGGAAGAAATTGATGAGTGCACGTTGTAGTTGAGCACCCTTACCGATATAAACAGGGAATCCGGCTCCAGTAATCTTTACACCCAGGTCGAAGTCGATGAGGTTGTACTTCTTAGCTAGTTCCCAGTGGGGCAGGGGATTAGCCAGTCCCAGCTTAGGATTCACGTCCCAGTTTCCTACAGTGTCTTCAGAAGTACACTCTTTCAGGTTTGATTTTACAACGCGGTTGTCCTCTGCTTGCGCACCTTCGGGCACTTCGTCGTAAGGAATATTTGGAATTTGGCACAACAGGCGTGTCATTTCCTCCTGAGCCTGGTTCATCTCTTCTTCCAACTGTTTGTTGGTTTCCTTCATCTGCGACACCTGAGCCTTTATCTGTTCTGCCTCGTCCTTCTTGCCCTCCTTCATCAGTCCACCAATTTGGGCAGCCATTTTCTTGGCCTCACTCAGGTTCTTGTCCAGTAGTTGCTGGCTCTCACGGCGTTTTTTGTCAACGGCCAATACTTCGTCAATGGCTTCTTTGGCCCCTTTAAAATGTTTCTTTTCCAATCCGCGAATCACGCGGTCAGTCTCCTCAGTAATGAGTTTTAGTGTAAGCATAATATAAATTTACTTTTTACTGTTTTTTCTATTAATGCCTGCAAAGGTAATAAAAATAAAAATAAAAAATGCGACTTTCCGAAGAAAATCGCATTTAATGGTTTAGTTTGTGTTGATTTTTCCTTGTATTATACGATGCCCTGAGCCATCATGGCATCAGAGTAACCTTGACTTCGTCGAGCTTATACGATGCCCTGAGCCATCATGGCATCAGAGTAACCTTGACTTCGTCGAGCTTATACGATGCCCTGAGCCATCATGGCACTCGCAACCTTCATGAATCCGGCAACGTTAGCACCCTTTACATAGTTGATGTAACCATCAGCCTGTGTACCATACTTCACGCAGTTCTCGTGAATGTCGTTCATGATGCGCTTCAGATAGTCGTCAACCTCTTTTGCTGTCCAAGACAGGCGCTCAGAGTTCTGTGACATCTCCAGACCAGATACAGATACACCACCAGCGTTAGAAGCCTTACCAGGAGCATACAGAATCTTGGCATCCTGGAAAATCTTGATGGCCTCTGGGAGTGAAGGCATGTTGGCACCCTCAGCAACGGCAATCACACCATTGTCAATCAGAGCCTGAGCCTGCTCACCGTTAATCTCGTTTTGGGTAGCGCAGGGCAGAGCAATGTCAGCCTTCTCGTGCCAGGGACGCTCGCCAGCTACATACTTGGCGTTGGGATATTCCTCAGCATACTCCTTGATACGTCCACGCTCTACGTTCTTCAGCTCCTTTACATAAGCCAGCTTCTCCATATCGATACCATCTGGGTCGAAGATGTAACCGTCTGAGTCAGAGAGCGTCATGGGGATAGCACCCAGCTGGATGCACTTCTCAGTAGCATACTGTGCAACGTTACCTGAACCTGAAATCAGCACCTTCTTACCTTTTATGTCAATATTACGTGTCTGAAGCATAGAGTTCAGGAAGTAAACACAACCGTAACCAGTTGCCTCAGGACGAATCAGCGAACCACCGAAGGGGATGCCCTTACCGGTCAATACACCCTGGAACTGGTGAGTCAGCTTCTTATATTGTCCGAACAGATAGCCTACCTCACGGCCACCAACACCGATATCACCAGCGGGTACGTCCTCGTCGGGACCAATGTGACGGTAGAGCTCGTTCATGAATGCCTGGCAGAAACGCATCACCTCAGCATCACTCTTTCCACGTGGAGAGAAGTCGGAACCACCCTTACCACCACCCATAGGCAGTGTGGTCAGCGAGTTCTTGAAAGTTTGCTCGAAAGCCAAGAATTTCAGGATACCCAAGTTTACGCTCTTGTGATAACGGATACCGCCTTTGTACGGGCCGATAGCGTTGTTGTGCTGGATACGATAACCCATATTGGTCTGAACCTTACCCTGGTCGTCAACCCATGTCACGCGGAATTCAATGACGCGATCGGGGATGCAAAGGCGCTCAATCAGATTGGCCTTCTCAAACTCGGGGTGCTTGTTGTACTCTTCCTCAATAGTAGGAAGTACCTGACTTACGGCCTGGATGTACTCAGGCTCATTGGGAAATCTCTGTTTCAGTTCCTCAACAACTTTAGCTGCATTCATAATCTTTTTACTTTAAATTTAGTTATTATACTGTTGATTTGAATTTCTGAGTGCAAAATTAAAGCAAATGAGAATAAAAACCAAACATTTTGAAAGAAAAATCACGCAAACGCTTACGTTTTGCTATTTAATTGATATAAATCAAGAGAAAGTGACAAAAATATGCAGTTTCTATGTGTGCGGAAACAAAAACAGAGCGACTCCTTCCTTAATCCTCAGGTGTCGCTCCGTTGCTGGTATCTCTTCTCTAACAATTCTTTATATTTAAATATGTGTAAAGACAGAATCCTCCTATTTTTTAGTCAGCAGTATCACGCCCAGCGTCATACATTCCGTGACGGGGACAGCCAGCCACATGCCTTGTGGGAAGATGAACGCAGGCATCAATAAAAATGCGGGGACGAGGAACAGCAGTCCGCGCAGCAGCATATACACTGTGGCTCGGACATTCTGCTCAATGGCTTGATAATAGCCAATGATGGCGACATTCAAGGCAAAGAATATGGCAGAATAAGCGAACAACGGAAGTCCTGCAATTGCAATCTCATGGGCTTTACTGCCTTCAATCAGGAAGAGGGCCACCAGTGGCTTTGCTCCCAATGTAAGAACCGTTGTGGCTATGACGCCGCAGATGGCAGCGGTACGGATGCTAATCCTGAAGGCTCTCTGCACGCGGTATTTGTTGCCCGTTCCATAATTAAAGCTGATGATTGGCTGGGCAGACTGAGCAACCGAGTTGTTGACCATGAATACGATAGGGTAGAGATAGCAGGCAACACTGAATGCTGCCACACCATCTTCACCTAACCCTTTCATGAAGACATAATTACCAGTAAGCAGAATCATCGACATAGCCAGTTCTCCCAACATCGACGAGAAGCCGCTTCGTGCCATATAGCCTGTATTTCGTGCTGTCAGGTAGAGGCTGGTGAGGGTCAGTTTCAGTCTGATCATCTTCACGGTCCGTGTGTTGAGAAGCATATAGCCAATCACCATTCCTGCTGCTGCGGCACAGCTTATTGTAGATGCAATGGCACTTCCTGCAATGCCCATTTGCAATGGAAACACAAACAACCAGTCCAGAAAGATATTCAGGAAGCCAGGTATTACTTCCAGTGACGCAGCATATTTTGGAGATCCGTCCAGCCTGATTACAAAGGTGCCAATAATCTGAATGATGATAAAGATACACCCCGGCAGAATAGGAATCAGATACTGCTCACCCAAGGACAGGAGCGCATCGCTGCATCCCAGCAGTCGCAGGAAGGGTATGCGGAAGAAGTAAATGGTAACAGCTAAAATAGTAATCAGTAGCGTAGCCACTTCAAAAGCTTGCGTGATATTGATGTTAGCAGCTCTATTGTTGCCTTTTGACAGATGGATGCTGGCCACCACCGACACACCGGCACCGAACATCAGCGCAATACCGGTAGTTATCAGGAACAATGGCGCTACAATGTTGATGGCTGCCAGTGCATTACTTCCCACGCCCTGTCCGACGAAGATACCATCTGCTACTGTGAAAAGAGAAGCAAAAACCATTGACAGCAGCGTAGGGTAGAAAATGCTGTGGAACAACGGTTCTACTCTCGACTTGCCAAAGTCAATACTGTCTCTTTCTTTGTTTTTCAGTTTTTTCATCTTCAGCTTTTATAACCCGGTTCAGATATATTGTTTTATATCATCCCTTCGATATCCCCCTTTGATATAGGCTCATCGGTATATTTACGGACGCTGGTACGCGTCATGATGCTGTTCAACACGGGATTCACCTCTCTGTTGATATCAGCCTCAATGTCGCCCATCTTGTCGGTTGGCTCATAGCGTTTCAGCACCTTACCGTCGCGGCTGACCAGGAATTTGGTGAAGTTCCACTTGATGTCACTCTTCTTGTCAAAGTCGGCATCACGCTTGCGCAGCATGTTGTCCATCATCTTGCCGCGCTGGTCGTTCAGGTCAAAACCACCAAAGCCCTTCTGAGCCTTCAGCCATGTATAAAGCGGATGGGCATTGTCGCCGTTCACGTCAATCTTGTCGAATTGAGGAAACTGGATGTCAAAATTAGCCGTGCAGAACTGGTGAATCTCCTGAATACTGCCTGGAGCCTGAGCGCCAAACTGGTTGCAGGGGAAGTCCAGAATCTCCAGGCCTTCGTTGCGGAACTTCTCATACAGTGCCTCCAGCTCCTTGTACTGAGGGGTGAATCCACACTTGGTAGCAGTGTTTACAACCAGCAACACCTTGCCCTTGTAATCAGCAAGCGACACCTCGTTTCCTGCGTCGTTTTTCACCTTGAAATCATAAATACTTTGTGCTGATGCGTTCAGCACGCCTGTGATAGCCAATAGGCATACAATCATTAACTTCTTCATAGTCTTCGTCGTTTTTGCTGTTATTTTTTATTGTCTAATTTTTATTATTTGCAAAGGTAGGCATTTTTCCCTTTTTCAACAAACGTTACACCGTTTTTTTACCTTATTTAATTAAAAGCCGTATATTTGTAGCCAAAATCAAACCATTGCAAAAACGGGAAAGTCTATGAAAAGGAATAAAAGCGGAGCAACCCTTCATTCGGTCACTCCGCTTTCACTTTAACCTTTAACCGTTAACCCTTAACCCTTAACCGTTAACCCTTAACCGTTAAAACGGTCCGTATCCCATGCAGCTGGTTGTGCCCAGTGCCGTCAGGAAAGCTGTGAGAGCGGCTACTATCACCTTCACCGCCACCTCAATCAATCGATTCTTCTTCATACGCTACTTCTTACTTCAGCCATCCGCTCGACCCTCAGGTCGCTTTGCACCTTCAGGTCAAAGAGCCTTCAGCCATCAGCCTTAGATTTCGTCGCCGCCTTCGCCGCCACCGTCGTTGCCGCCGGGATTAGGAGTGATGCTGCCCGTACCGCCACCCTGGTCATTGCCGTCATTCGTGGGATTCGAGGGATTCGTGTTCTCACCACCCTCCATGCTGTCGCCGTTCTGCGTAGAACCGCCGTTGTTCTCGTTGTCCTCCACGGTACCATCGTCGGTCGAGGTCACGCGCTTCACTTCCTTGCCGTCACGGTCGTAGCAGGTAATCTGCACGGCGGTGTTCTTCAGCTCGTCCTTCAGGTCAACATCAGGG
>CACXSA010000059.1 GCA_902770195.1 uncultured Prevotellaceae bacterium | reverse complement strand
TATATTGCTATGCTGTACCCAGAAATTCCAAATCACCCAATGCAATCATACTATCTAACGAAGAAGGGCAGAGAGTTGCTGGAACACCTCTAATAAGTGTTAATGAGCCATTTTGTGGTAAATAAGCCAGTTTGTAAAACCTTGTTATAGGAGCCAAGTGGTGCAAATGTGGTGCATTTGAGATGTGAAAAAATCCGCAAGCGGCTGATAATCAGTTTCTTGCGGATTGTTCTTGGTGATCCGCTTGGGGCTCGAACCCAAGACCCCAACATTAAAAGTGTTGTGCTCTACCAACTGAGCTAGCGGATCATCCTTGTTTGCATGAAAGCGGCTGCAAAGATACGATGTTTTTTTGAATTAGCCAAATTTATTCGGATGTTTTTTTGTTTTGCCTTGTCAAAGTCAACTGTTTTTGGCATTCTCTGCTTTTATCGCTTGCTTGTAGCATTCTCTGCATAAAGGTTCGTATTCTTGTGTCTCACCTAAAAGCACACGCTTGTCATTCTGGACAGTTCGATGGCTGACGTAAGCCAGCGAGCCGCACCTGACACAGATTGCATGTACTTTTGTTACATCATCAGCGATGGCACAAAGTGCGGGAATAGGACCAAAGGGTATTCCTTTGTAATCCATGTCCAGCCCGGCAATGATGACGCGGATGCCACGATTAGCTAATTCATTACAGACATTAACGAGTCCGTCGTCAAAGAACTGGGCTTCATCAATACCAACTACATCGATATCACTGGAAAGCAGCAGAATGCTTGCTGAAGAATCGATGGGGGTGGAGTGTATCGCATGATGGTCGTGGCTTACCACCTCTTCATCACTATAGCGTGTGTCAATGGCAGGCTTGAAAATTTCTACATGCTGTTTGGCGAATTGAGCACGGCGCAAGCGTCTGATAAGCTCCTCCGTTTTTCCTGAGAACATGGAGCCGCACACTACTTCAATTCTTCCTGGACGACGTGCTTCGCCCGATGATGGATATGTAATCATGCTGCAAAGTTACAGAAAATAATGAGAAATGAGAAATGAGAAATGAGAAATGTAACTGAAAAATTGAAAAATGACGATGGTGGCAGCAAATTTTTCACTTTTCACTTTTCACTTTTCACTTTTTTTGTTATCTTTGTCCGCAAATATGGGTATATTGTACATAGTTCCAACCCCGGTGGGTAACATGGAAGACATGACGTTCCGTGCCATCCGTATTCTGAAAGAAGCCGATTTAGTATTGGCTGAGGATACCCGTACTTCTGGCATCCTGCTGAAACATTTTCAGATTCAGCAGCATTTGATGTCACATCATAAGTTCAATGAACATGGAACCAGTGCTTACATAGTAGAACGTTTACGGGCTGGTCAGACGGTAGCTCTTATCAGTGATGCTGGTACACCAGGTATTTCTGATCCTGGATTTTTCCTTGTTCGTGAGGCGGTACACGCTGGTATAGAGGTTCAGACGCTTCCTGGTGCAACTGCTTTTGTTCCCGCTCTTGTGTCTAGTGGTCTTCCTTGTGACCGCTTTTGTTTTGAGGGCTTTTTACCACAGAAAAAGGGACGCCAGACGAAAATAGAGTCTTTGAAGAACGAGGAACGTACCATGATTTTCTACGAATCTCCCTATCGTGTCTTGAAGACCTTACAGCAGTTCGCAGAAGTATTTGGTCCTGAGAGACAGGTGAGCGTGTGTCGTGAGATTTCAAAAGTGCATGAGGAAAGTGTGCGTGGAACGCTACAAGAGGTTATCCTCCACTTTACAGAGCATGAGCCTCGTGGGGAATTCGTTATTGTGATGGCTGGAAATAGTGAGAAACAAAAAAACATGAAAGCATGAAAAAGATATTATTCTTATTCTTCGGTATTATAGCACTTGTTTCGTGCAAGCAGAAAGGTCCAGACCCTAAGGATGTAGCTTTAATTCAACAGCGTGATTCCTTGAATCGTATTATAGCGATGAAGGACAACGAGATTAACGACATGATGTCAACGATGAATGATATTGTGGAAGGGTTTCGTGTCATCAACGAAGCTGAGGATCGTCTCACTGTTATTCGTAGCGATGAGGGTGCCTCTTCTACGGAGCGTATTCGGGAGAATATGCAGTTTATTCAGCAAACAATGCAGCAGAACCGTGAACTCATCAATAAGCTTCGTAATCAGTTACGTCAGAGTTCGATGAATGGTGAACAGCTTCGTCGTACCATTGATAATTTTACCAGGCAGATGGAAGAAAAGGATGTCCAACTCAAGCAGTTGCAAGCTGATTTAGTTGCAAAGGACGTTCAGATTGGCGAATTGTCAGAACAAGTGGTGGATTTGAACAGTAATATCTCAACGCTCCAAGAGGAGTCCACCAAAAAAACTCAGACAATAACGTCACAGGACAAACAACTTAACACCGCGTGGTTTGTCTATGGAACAAAGAAGGAGTTGAAGGAACAACGCATTTATGACGATGGTAAGGTGTTGCAAAACAACTTCAATCGCGATTATTTCACTAAGATAGATATTCGGGTTGATAAGGAGATTCGGCTTTACAGTCGTTCGGCAAAGATCCTTACGGCTCATCCTGCTTCCTCTTATGTGTTGACTCAAGATGCCAATAAGCAATATATCCTTCGCATTAGTAATCCCCAGCTATTCTGGTCAACTAGTAAGTATTTAGTAGTAATGGTGAAGTAGCGCATGTGTAAAGGCAAGTCAAAATAAAAAGGGAACAACCTTAGGCTGTCCCCTTTTTTGTTGTTGATTATTGATTAGTCTGCAACAAGTGTGAAACGCTTGAAAGCAGTGATCTTCAAATCCTTGTCCTGTTTAGCGAGCCACTGAGCAACAGTAGCCTTGTCGCCGTCGCCGAACTGGAACTCCTGGTCAACCAAGCAACTCTCCTTCAAGAATTTCTGAACACGACCCTTAGCGATGTTCTCTATCATAGGCATCTTGAGGTTAGCCTCGCCCTCAACCTTTGCATCAGCAATGATCTTACGAGCCTCGTCAGCCTGAGCCTGAGTCAGCCAACCCTTAGCCATGTTGCTCTCGATGTGATCCTCAGAGTCAACGAGGTTGGGGTTCAGACCAGCCTTCTTAAGTTTCATCTCAACGAATTTCTCCACCTGCTCCAGCTTGGTCTTCTCAACAGCGGTCTTATACTCCTCGTCGAGAATCTTCTGGTCAACGCTGGCAGCGTCCAGAGCTACGGGCTTCATGGCAGCAACCTGCATAGCTACGAGGTGACCCTGCTCGGCAGCGGGCTTGTTGGTCTGTACCATCGTGCACAGGGTGTTTTTACCCATGTGGTTGTAAACCTCGATGTTCTCGCCCTCGAGAACGAGATAGCCATCGAGCTCCATTTTCTCACCAGTGATACCAGAGCGCTGTGTAACAGCCTCCTGGGCGGTCTGGCCATTGATGGTCAGGGCCTTGACAGCCTCGATGTCCTTAGCCTTGGCAGCGATGGCAGCGTCGAGGATGCTCTGAGTCAGAGCGATGAAGTCAGCACCGTTGGCTACGAAGTCGGTCTCACACTTCAAGGCAATCATGGCAGCAAAGCCGTCAGCAGCCTTTACAAGTACACAACCATTGGAAGTCTCACGGTCGCTACGCTTGGCAGCGATAGCCAGGCCACGCTCGCGGAGCAGTTCCTTAGCCTTGTCGAAGTCGCCCTCAGCTTCGGTTAGAGCCTTCTTTACGTCAGCCAAACCAGCACCGGTCATAGCGCGAAGCTTCTTGATATCGTCAATTGATATAGCCATTTTTTACAATTTTTGTTATTTACAAATTACTATTATTTACTCAGCAACTTCCTCTGCCTTGGGAGCTTCTTCTGCTGCGACCTTGCGGGGCTTGCGGGCAGCGCGCTTAGGCTTTGCCTCTTCAGCAACCTCTTCTTCTGCCTGAGCCTCAGCAGCTTTCTCGTCGGCCTTTTCTACCTTACGCTCCTCGATACCTTCATTGATGGCATCGCAGCAAGCTGTGAGAATAGCCTCTACAGAATCCTTGGCATCATCGTTGGCAGGAATCACGAAGTCGATGTTCTTGGGGTCGCTGTTGGTGTCAACAATACCGAATACGGGGATACCCAGACGGTTAGCCTCACGAACGGCAATCTGCTCTTTCATCACGTCAACAACGAAAAGGGCAGAAGGCAGACGGGTCAGGTCAGCGATAGAACCAAGGTTCTTCTCCAACTTGGCGCGCTGACGGGTAACCTGCAGCAATTCGCGCTTTGACAGATTAGCATAGGTGCCATCCTGCATGAGCTTGTCAATGTTCGCCATTTTTTTAACGGCCTTGCGGATAGTCGGGAAGTTGGTCAACATACCACCCGGCCAGCGCTCGATGACGTAAGGCATACCAACGCTCTGAGCTTTCTCGGCGATGATTTCCTTGGTCTGTTTTTTAGTAGCGACGAACAGAACTTTCTTGCCGCTCTTGGCAATCTGCTTCAATGCGTCTGCAGCCTCGTCAATCTTAGCTACAGTCTTATGGAGGTCAATAATATGAATACCGTTACGCTCGGTATAGATGTAGGAAGCCATTGCAGGGTTCCACTTACGCTTCAAGTGGCCGAAGTGACAGCCAGCTTGCAGCAATTGGTCAAAATTAGTTCTTGCCATTTTGTTTTGCTTTTTTAATTGTTTACTTTCTTTTTAATCTTTTGTTAGATCAACCAGCGGGTAGTCTAGTTGTACTAGTCTTACTAGCAGTACTAGCCAGAGTCCCGTCGGTTTAGATACTAAACTGTTCAGTTTATCCAATCACAATAGTCCAATCGAAAATTGTCCAATTGTAAAATAGATTAACGCTTACTGAACTGGAAGCGACGACGAGCCTTGGGCTGACCTGGCTTCTTACGCTCAACCTCACGGGCATCGCGGGTCAGGAATCCATGATCTTTGAGGCTCTTCTTGTCTTCTTCGTTAACCTTAACGAGAGCACGAGCGATAGCGAGGCGGAGAGCCTGGCTTTGTCCAGTGAAGCCACCACCGTCAAGGTTGGCCTTGATATCATATTTCTCGGCAACTTCCAACAGGTTCAGTGGCTGCTTTACCACGTACTGCAGGATTGCAGAGGGGAAATATACTTCCAAGTCTTTCTTATTGATCGTAATCTTACCTGTTCCCTCTGAGAGGTAAACACGAGCTACAGAGCTCTTACGACGACCTATTGCATTTATTACTTCCATCGTTCCTTATTATTTATACTGGTTAATATCAATAGACTTTGGCTTCTGAGCCTCGTGCTTGTGTTCTGTACCCTCATAGATGAAGAGGTTGTTCAGCAGGCTACGTCCAAGCGGACCTTTGGGCAGCATACCCTTAACGGCGTGCTTGATGATGCGCTCAACGCCGAAAGGCTTCTTGCGGAGCTCGGCAGGTGTGTTGAAACGCTGACCACCAGGATAACCAGTGTAGCGGGTGTAAACCTTGTCTGTTTCTTTCTTACCAGTGAAAACCACCTTGGCGGCATTAATGATAATAACATTGTCACCACAGTCCTGATTAGGAGTGAAGGTGGGCTTGTACTTTCCGCGAATAATCTTAGCTACTTTAGAAGCCAGACGGCCTACTACCTGATCGGTAGCGTCAATGACCACCCATTCCTTCTGCTCACGAGCAGCCTCCTTAGATACGGAAACGGTCTTGTAACTTAAAGTGTTCATTTCTCTTTTTAAATTTTACTACTAAAAAACATTTTTTCTTTTCTCATTATGCACACACTTACCACGCACAGAGAGTCTAATGCCCTGCTCGCAGTCTAACGTTTGTGCTGAACCATGATTCACAAACCGCAATGCCCGGCCAAAGACACCACTATTTACACAAGGTCCACGGAGGATTCTAAGTCTCTCCCCCAATAATCGGACTGCAAAGGTACGAAGAAAAGTGAAAAGTGGAAAGCGAAAGAGGGGAAATAGAGCCAATTAGGTATATTTTTATAATTATTTAACTAAAATAATACGAGAAAAATAGTAATTTTGCAGCCATGAAGTTTCATGCACCATTGTTTCCGATAGCCTTATGCTTGATGATAGGCATTGTAATAGGCCAGAATTTGGAATCGTTGACTGTTGCCTTTTTGTTGCTGCTACTCCTTTTGGTAGTGACAGCTTTGATGTGGAAATGGCCAAAGGTGCAGACTGCATGTATCTTGAGTTGTGTTGTGGTGTTGGGCATGGTTCTTAGCAAGGGTAATCCGAATAGGACGGATGGCAGATGGATGCCGGAAGTGGTATGCCAGAAGTTTCATCGGGTTAAGCAGAATGCGTTGGAGGCACGAAAAAAGTTGCTGAAAGAATATGCTCACTGGAACATAGACAGGGAGGCTCGAGGTGTTATTGCTGCTATGACGTTGGGTGACAAGTCACTTCTGGATAGAAAGGTGGTAAAAACATATAGGGAGGTTGGCGTGGCACATATATTGGCATTGAGTGGTCTTCACATGATGATTATATATGCAGTTTTAACAATGGTGATAGGGTGGTGGCGCTATCGGTTGTTGAAAGAAGTGGTGACCATCCTCTCGATGTGGGCATTTGCCTTTCTGGTGGGATTGTCGCCTAGTGTGGTACGGTCGGCTTTCATGATCAGTGTTTACGCTTTGCTATCGCTGGGCTATAGAGAGAAAATGTCTGTGAATACATTGGCCTTTACGGCAATAGTCATGTTAGTGGTGAATCCTGGTTCTCTATACGATATTGGCTTTCAATTGTCATTTACTGCCGTATTTGCTATTCTTATATTGAATCCGATATTTGCAAAGATAATACCTTCCCACGTCTTGCAGGAACACCGATGGCTGAAAGTCTGGTGGGCGATAACCACCGTTTCCGTATCTGCACAGTTGGGAACAGCTCCTCTTGTAGCCTATTATTTTGGCACTTTCTCAACCTACTTCCTGTTGAGCAACTATCTGGTAGTACCTATGGCGTCCGTGGTTCTCTATCTGACGCTGGCTTGTCTCTTGGCAGGCTGGTGGACCGGATTGCAACAGTTGCTGGTGATGGTGTTGGGGTGGATTGTCGGAATCATGAACCGAGTGTTGGAAGCAATAAGCATTTTTCCAAAAAGTAGCGTGGAGGGAATCACTCTCTCCACGCTGCAACTATACCTTATATATATATTAATTAGTAGTTTGGTCGTGTTACTATCCTTATGGGTTAACAGAAAGTATGCGAAGAAGCTGATTGAAATTTGAGATTTTCTCAAGACGCTTATGCGGGAATTCTTCAGACTTTTCCAGTTCCCATACTACGTGATAGGGAATATGAACGGTATAGCTGCCTATGGCTAATGCTGGGGCAATGTCGGAACGAAACGAATTACCTACCATCAACAATTGGTCGGGAGTGATGTCAAGGTGATCGCAGAGTGCAACATACTCGTCTTTCCCCTTGTTGGATACCGTTTCCATATATTCAAAATAGTTAGCCAGACCAGAGCGCTTGAGTTTGCTCTCTTGGTCGAGCAACTCACCTTTGGTGAATACAACAAGACGGTAGCGCCCATCATTAAAGAGTCGTTGAAGGGTGGGCTGTACCTCTGGAAGTGGGGTGGTTGGGAAACGGAGCAGGCTTTTTCCCAGTTCGATAAGCTTCATGACAATAGAACCGGGAACCTGTCCATTGGTAATCTTGACAGCGTTTTCAACAAGTGAAATGGTAAAAGCTTTGGTGCCATATCCTAACAGCTCCATATTATTACGCTCAGTGGCAAAAAGCCCTTGCGTAACTTCCTCCTGAGTAACCCATGGACTGAGTAGCGAGCCACATTGGCGTTCTACCTCGTCGAACCAAGACTGGCAGTCCCAGAGGGTGTCATCAGCGTCGAAAGCCACCACCTTGATAGTATCTTCATTGAGAATCATGAGCGCAAAGGTAATCAAAAAGTAGTGAAAAGCCAAGAAAATTTGGCTTTTCTCGCATTTATTTGTAACTTTGCAATTTGTAAGGAACGGTAAGATGGAAGTAAAAAGGAAGGTAGAAGAAAAGGCCGGAAGGATAGAACACGGCATTTTGAAATTCGTCAAGGATTGGACACTCCCCGTGTCTATAGTTACTGGCACAACCCTTTATTTGCTGTTCTATCATGTGCCAGCCCTTGATGAGGCAGGCGATGCACTGGCCCCTGTGTTCGATGTAATTTTCCCTCTGTTTGTATTCCTTACCCTGCTCATTACTTTTTGTAAGGTTGACTATCATCAGCTTCTCCCTCATCGTTGGCATACTGGCGTCCTGTTGGCCCAGTTGCTCTTGGTAGCACTGACCATCGGAGTCATCTTTTGGGTAGAGGGTGATGCAGACCAAAAGCTGCTTTGGGAAGCACTTCTGACGTGCATCATTGGTCCGGCAGCCTCTGCAGCACCTGTCGTTGTAGGCAAACTGGGGGGCAACATCAATACCATGACCACCTATGTCATCCTCTCTTCCTTGGCGTCCACCGTCCTGATTCCTTTGGTGTTCCCTATTCTTGAACCCTCGGCAGGAGTAGCTTTTGTGGAAGCCTTCCTGATTATTCTCCAGAAAGTGTCTATTGTATTGATGTTGCCTTTGGTGTTAGGCTGGTTTATCAAGCATTTCCTACCTCGGTTACAGCATCGTATTGCTTCGATGCCCAATCTTAGCTTTTACACCTGGGCTATCTCACTCAGTATCACGACGGGTATTACCGTTAAGAACATCGTTCATAGCGAGGCAACTGTTATGTTGCTCTTGATGATAGCGGTAACCACCTTCGTACTTTGTTTCATTCAGTTCGCTATAGGTCGTATGGTAGGACGTTGGCTGGGTGAGGAGATTAATGCAGGGCAGGCTTTGTTCCAGAAAAATACGGCACTCAGCATCTGGGTGGCTTATATGTATCTGAATCCTGTCGCTTCGGTCGGTGCGGGCTGCTATGTTCTTTGGCAGAACATCATTAATACTTTTGAAATCTGGCAGGAGCTTAAGAAAACTGCGAGGTTCTAATACCTAATTCTTATTAATCTGATTTTGGCGTTCGTCCATAAAAAGCAATGTCTAAAACACTTAGTTTTAGGTATTGTGTGGTCTAATGATTCGTCGTACCTTTGCATCGATGAAAGTGAGTAGCTTTTCTTGAATGAGCATAAAGGTATAAAATTCATAAAAGTATTTGTTTAGTTTGGTATAATCGGCTTACCGCGAGGTAAGCCTTTTATTTAGTCCGTAGGCTTCGGACTCTTAGTCCGTCCCGTCGTCGCAATTGCTATCATTAATGTATGCATTTTTTTTCATTTAAATCTATATTAGATTTCTCTTGGACTAATTTTATTTTCTTTCGGACTAATTTTATTTTCTTTCGGACTATTATGATTTGTTTTGTACGTGCTGTCAGGCTAAAAGAAAGTAGGAGGAAAACGATTTCGTTTTCCTCCTACTCAATGGTATAAAGAGTTAGAGACTGGCTAACTCAATGACTTTGTCAACAGCGGCGCTGAGACCATCAACGTTCTTACCGCCGGCCTGGGCAAAGTGTGGCTGACCGCCACCACCTCCCTGGATGAGCTTGGCGGCTTCGCGTACCATCTGACCGGCATTCAGTCCGTGGTCTGAAACCATATCGTCGCTCATCATGATAGAAAGCTGGGGCTTATTGTTGTCGTGGGTTCCCAGTACGCAGAGCAGCGAACCCTCAACGGAAGCGCGAATCTTGAAGGCAAGATCCTTGGCAGCAGCTGGTGCCATAGGCAGTACTGCTGTAACCACCTTTACACCATTCACCTCACGGGCACGCTCGATGAACTGGTTGGCATAGCGCTCTACAGCCTGAGCCTGGAAGCCCTCAATCTCCTTCTTCATGGAATCGTGTTCCTCGATATACTTCTTGATAACACCCTGTAGGTCCTTGGCATTGTTGAAGAATGCTTTTACGGCCTTTAGTGTGTCCTCGATGTGATAGAGAAGCTCTTCGCACTCTTTGCCTGTGCGAGCCTCGATACGGCGAATGCCGGCAGCTACGCTGCTCTCAGAGATTATCTTGAAGAAGCCGATGCGACCCGTTGAAGAAGCATGGATACCACCACAGAACTCGCACGAAGGACCGAAACGAACCACACGGACCTTATCGCCGTACTTCTCGCCAAACAAGGCGATGGCACCGAGTTTCTTGGCCTCGTCGAATGGTACGTCACGATGTTCGTCAATATGAATGTCCTGACGAATCATGTCGTTCACCATTCGCTCTACCTCACGCAACTGCTCGTCGGTAACCTTCTCAAAGTGAGAGAAGTCGAAGCGCAGCGTGTCGGGACTTACGAACGAACCCTTCTGTTCAACGTGGTCACCCAGAATCTGCTTCAAAGCATAGTCGAGCAAGTGGGTTGCCGTATGGTTAGCGGCAGAGGCATTGCGCTTGTCTGTATCCACACAAGCCATGAACTGGGCTGAAGGATTCTTGGGCAGCTGTTTCACGATATGTACGCTCTGACCATTCTCACGCTTGGTGTCAATGATGTTGATGGTCTCGTCCTCGTTGCAGATAACACCGCAATCGCCTACCTGACCACCCATCTCACCATAGAATGGTGTATAGTCGAGTACCAGTTCGTAGAATTCGTTCTTCTTCTGGGTTACCTTGCGGTAACGGATGATATGGCACTCATATTCCGTATAATCGTAGCCAACGAACTGCTGTTCACCTTGTGCTAGCTCTACCCAATCGCTGTTCTCGACAGCAGCGGCATTACGGGCACGGTCCTTCTGCTTCTGCATCTCTACATTGAATTGTTCTTCGTCAACGGTAAAACCGTTCTCACGACAAATCAGCTCTGTGAGGTCAAGGGGGAAGCCATAGGTGTCAAACAGACGGAAAGCCTGAACACCATCCAGCTGGTTCTTGCCCTGAGCCTTCAGTTCTTCCATCGCTTTGTCAAGCAGCGAGATGCCCTTGTCGAGGGTGCGGAGAAAGGAATCTTCCTCTTCCTTGATGACTTTGGTAATCAGTTGCTGTTGAGCTTTCAACTCAGGGAAGGCATCGCCCATCTCGTGAACGAGGGTGGGGATGAGCTTATACAGGAAGCCATCTTTCTGGCCAAGGAAGGTGTAGGCATAGCGAACAGCACGGCGAAGGATGCGACGAATCACATAGCCTGCCTTTGCATTGGAAGGCAACTGACCATCGGCAATGGAGAAAGCTACGGCACGCAAATGGTCTGCACAGACACGCATGGCCACGTTGATGTCGTCCTGCTCTTTGCTGATAGGATTCTCTGTTTCTTCCTCAAAGGTGAAATACTTCAAAGCCGTAATATCCTGTTCGGCCTTGATAATAGGCTGGAACACGTCAGTATCGTAGTTGGAGTGCTTGCCCTGCATCATGCGAACCAAGCGCTCAAAGCCCATACCTGTATCAATAACGTTCATGGAAAGCTTCTCCAGCGAGCCGTCTGCTTTTCGATTGAACTGCATGAACACCAGATTCCATATCTCAATGACCTGAGGGTCGTCCTGGTTTACGAGTTCACGGCCCGACTTGCCTGAGGCAGCCTTCTGTTCAGGGGTACGGCTGTCAACGTGAATCTCGGAGCAAGGCCCGCAGGGACCTGTGTCACCCATTTCCCAGAAGTTGTCGTGCTTGTTGCCGTTGATGATATGATCCTCTGGAACATGCTTAGCCCAATACTTGGCAGCCTCGTCGTCGCGGGGGATATTTTCTTCAGGAGAGCCCTCGAATACGGTGACATACAGGTCGGCAGGATTCAGCTTCAGCACATCAACCAGATATTCCCAAGCCATATCAATGGCACCCTCCTTGAAGTAGTCGCCGAAACTCCAGTTGCCCAGCATTTCGAACATAGTATGGTGGTAAGTGTCGTGACCGACCTCTTCCAAGTCGTTGTGCTTACCGCTGACACGCAGACACTTCTGGGTGTCAGCGCGACGACGGGGCTCAGGGTCGCGCGTACCTAATATGATATCCTTCCACTGGTTCATACCAGCGTTGGTGAACATCAGCGTGGGGTCGTCTTTGATGACCATCGGTGCAGAGGGCACGATAGCATGCTGCTTCGACTCGAAGAACTTCTTGTACGAGTCGCGAATCTCATTAGCTGTCATCATGGCTTACTCCTCGTTTGCATTTGATTCAGAACGGAAACTCTCGAGGTCTTCAACGCGGAAGGCCTTGATATAGGCACTCTTTCCGAGAACATCTTCCTCTGTCATGCGGACATAGACGTTGGCGCTCTTCTTGAAAAGCTCCGGAGCCTTGCTGGCGTCACGGATGATGAGCAGACTCATCACAAGCTCGGCAGTCATATCGTATAGTCGACGGGCCAGGAAGTCTTGGGCATCCTGATTCTCCAATGCCTTCACGTTGGCGAGGGCCTCCTCATAAACGGGGATGAGCTTTTCAACGCGAGCTTTCAGTCCTGCCATACAATCGCAAGTCTGGAGGTTTGCAATCATATCCTTGATGTTGTTCAGCATAGTGCCGTTGGTGATATAGCGGATAGCAGCAACCACCTGCAACTGAGTCGTACCCTCGTAGATAGAGAAGATACGGGCATCGCGGAACAGACGCTGGCTCTTGTACTCCATGATGAAACCTGAACCACCGTGTATGCTGATGGCATCGTAAGCGTTCTGGTTAGCGTACTCTGAGTTCATACCCTTAGCCAGTGGTGTGAATGCATCGGCCAGGCGCTGGTACTTCTTGAGTTCCTGCTTCTCCTCAGGTGTGAGCTTGCGGTCGCGCTCGATATCCTCGAGGCACTTGTATATGTCAACATAAGCGGCTGTCTCGTACAGCAGTGAACGACCAGCGTCGAGCTTAGCCTTCATGCGAGAGAGCATATCGTAAACAGCGGGGAAGTTGATGATCTTATCACCGAACTGCTGACGCTCCTTAGCGTAAGCCAGACCCTCGTTGTAAGCCTCCTGCTCAACACCTACACTCTGTGCGGCGATACCCAGACGGGCACCGTTCATCAGAGCCATCACGTACTTGATAAGACCCAGACGTGTGCTACCGCAGAGCTCTGCCTTAGCGTTCTTATAGGTGAGCTCACAGGTAGGTGAGCCGTGGATACCCAGCTTATGCTCGATGTGACGAACGTCAACACCGCCCTGGCGCTTGTCGTAGATGAACATAGACAGACCACGTCCGTCCTTAGTGCCCTCCTCAGAACGAGCCAGCACGAGGTGGATGTCGCTATCACCGTTGGTGATGAAGCGCTTCACACCGTTCAGGCGCCAGCAGTTCTCCTTCTCGTCGAAG
>CACXSA010000058.1 GCA_902770195.1 uncultured Prevotellaceae bacterium | reverse complement strand
TTCAATGACTATCAACCATCGGTCTTCATAGACGATGCGCAGATAGTGACTCTTGAAAGGCTGCTGGTTACGTTTGGTTCTGCTGACCGCCACCTTCATTCCGGGCAACAGCATGAAATCGAATTGCGTAACGGTCTTTCCATTCACACGGATGCCCTGTCCCTGCAAGGTCTGCTTGATTTTAGTACGTGTCTGATGTACATTTTTCAGCAGGAATTCCAGCAAAGGCTGTCCTTCCGTGACTTCATAATGGTCGTATTCTCCCTGTTGATGTGTATTGTATCTCATAATTGACTGCAAAATTACGAAATAATTCATAATTCATCATTCATCATTCACAATTATTTTGTGTGGCGGCAGCAAATTTTTCACTTTTCACTTTTCACTTTTCACTTTTTTCGTACCTCTGAACTGTGTTCTAAAGTACTTTCACTCGAAAAAATACAAAATAATTTGTTTTTTTGCTCGTTTATTCGTACTTTTGCAAAGGTTTTAAGAAACATATATTTTGATAGAGAAGCATATTGTATTAGAGGACATCGACCCTGTGGTGTTCTATGGAATAGGAAATCAGCATCTGCAGATGATGCGGGCATTATATCCCAAGCTGCGTATCGTAGCACGAGACAACGTTATCAGAGTACTGGGTGACGAGGAACAGATGGCCTCTTTTGAAGAGAGTGCGGAGCGCATAAGGAAACATGTTCTGAAATTCAACTCGCTGAAAGAAGAGGATATACTGGACATCATCAAAGGTCATAAAACGAAGGATGAAGTACCTGACGGTGTCGTAGTATATAGCATGTCCGGAAGGCCTATCAAGGCTCGTTCAGAGAACCAACAAAAACTGATAGAGGCTTATAACGACAACGACATGGTGTTTGCCGTAGGACCTGCCGGAACCGGTAAGACCTACCTGTCAATCGCCCTGGCAGTGAAAGCGCTGAAAGAGAAAACAGCCAAGAAGATAATCCTCTCGCGTCCTGCCGTTGAGGCTGGTGAAAAGCTGGGATTCCTGCCTGGAGATATGAAGGATAAGATAGACCCCTATCTGCAGCCGTTGTATGATGCTTTGGAGGACATGCTGCCTCAGGTGAAGTTACAGGACATGATGGAAAAACATGTCATCCAGATAGCTCCACTAGCCTTTATGAGAGGTAGGACACTGAGTGATGCGGTGGTCATTCTGGACGAGGCACAAAATACGACGCCCCAGCAAATCAGGATGTTTCTGACCAGAATGGGATGGAACACGAAGATGATCATTACGGGTGATATGACGCAGATAGACCTGCCCAAGACTCAAAAGAGCGGACTGGTAGAGGCACTTCACATACTGAATGACGTAGAGGGTATCGGTATTGTAGAGCTGAACCGCAAGGATATTGTACGCCACAAGCTCGTGACTCGCATTGTGAATGCCTACGAGCGCTATGACAAGGAAGGGAAGAAATGAGAAATAAAAAATAAGAAAAAAAAATAAGAAATAAGAGATAAGAAATAAATATGAAAGCATTAACAAGGACGGACTTTAAGTTCGAAGGACAGAAGAGTGTGTACCACGGAAAGGTACGCGACGTGTACAACATTGGTGACGATCTGATGGTCATGGTGGCGACAGACCGTATTTCCGCCTTTGACGTTATCCTGCCAAAAGGTATTCCCTATAAAGGGCAGGTGTTGAACCAAATTGCTGCCAAGTTCCTGGATGCCACCAAGGATATCTGTCCTAACTGGAAGTTGGCCACCCCCGACCCTATGGTTACCGTAGGACTGAAATGTGAGGGTTTCCGCGTAGAGATGATTATCCGCTCTATCTTGACGGGTTCTGCTTGGCGTGAGTACAAGAATGGTTGCAGGGAGCTGTGTGGTGTCCGCCTGCCTGATGGCATGAAGGAGAACGAGCGATTCCCAGAACCTATCATCACTCCTACTACCAAAGCAGACGAGGGTCATGACATGAATATCTCCAGAGAGGAAATCATCGCACAGGGTATTGTCAGTGAGGAAGACTATACCATCATGGAGGACTATACCCGCAAACTGTTTGCCCGTGGTCAGGAGATTGCCAAGAAGCAAGGACTAATCCTGGTGGATACCAAATATGAATTCGGTAAGCGAGACGGGAAAGTCTATCTGATTGATGAAATTCATACTCCTGACTCCAGCCGTTATTTCTATGCTGACGGATACGAAGAGAAACTGGCAAAAGGAGAGCCCCAGAAGCAGCTTTCCAAGGAGTTCGTACGGCAGTGGCTCATTGAGCATCACTTCATGAATGAACCCGGACAGGTCATGCCTGAGATTACAGATGCCTATGCAGAGTCCGTCAGTGAACGATATATTGAGCTGTATGAGCATATCACTGGTGAAAAGTTCAAGAAGGCTGCAGACAGCGATGACCTGGCAGCTCGTATTGAGGAAAACGTCAGCAATTATTTAAGAAACAGATAAGACCATTATGTACCAGCAAGAGACGATAAACCCCTATCAGGAGGGGGATAAGGCGACACAGGTAGAGCAGATGTTCGACAACATTGCTCCTACCTATGACACCTTGAACCATCGTCTCTCATGGGACATTGACAGGGGATGGCGCAAAAAGGCTATCAGGCAATTGCTGCCTTTCGCACCCAAGGTGATGTTGGACATTGCCACAGGCACAGGAGATTTTGCCATCATGGCTGCAGAGATGTTGCAACCTCAAGAACTGATAGGAGCTGATATCTCGGAAGGAATGATGGAAATTGGAAGGAAGAAGGTAAGAGAAAGAGGAATGGACAACATTATACGTTTTGAAAAAGAAGATTGTACCAGTCTCTCTTATCCTGACAACACCTTTGATGCGGTGACAGCAGCATTTGGGATTCGTAACTTTGCCAATCTGGACAAAGGACTGTCTGAGATGTGCAGAGTATTGAAGAAAGGAGGTCACCTGAGTATTGTCGAACTGACAACACCCGTTTCTTTCCCAATGAGGCAGCTGTTTTACATCTATGCCCATACGGTGCTGCCTGTCTATGGAAGGCTGATTTCCAAGGACACCAGTGCCTACTCATACCTGACCAAGACCATCGAGGCCTTTCCACAAGGAGAGCGTATGGTGAGCATCCTAAACAAAGCAGGCTTTGAGAAGGCTTCCTTTAAGAGGCTGACCTTTGGAATCTGCACGATGTATTTTGCAACCAAATAAACCTTTACAATTATGGATAAATACGGATTAATAGGCTATCCTTTGGGACATTCGTTTTCCATCAGTTATTTCAACCAGAAATTTCAGGATGAGAGTATTGATGCAGTGTATGAAAACTTTGAGATTCCCGACATTGACCTCTTGAATGAGGTCGTGGACTCCAACCCTAACCTGAAGGGGTTGAATGTAACCATTCCTTATAAGGAAAAGGTGATGCAATATTTGGACACTATTTCTCCTGAGGCCCGATCCATTGGTGCCGTGAATGTGATTCGCATTACACACGATGGAAGCAGTACCAAGCTCAAGGGGTATAACAGCGATGTGATAGGCTTTACCCAAAGCATAGAACCTATGCTGGACAAGAAATGGCATAAGAAAGCCCTTATCCTTGGAACGGGAGGAGCCTCCAAAGCCATTGATTACGGATTGCGCAATTTAGGTCTCGAGACCGTATTTGTCAGTCGCTACGAACGTCCTAACACCATCCAGTACGACAAGATCACCCCTGATGTCATTAAGGAATATAATGTTGTGGTGAACTGTACCCCTGTAGGTATGTATCCGAAGACAGAGGAATGTCCACAACTGCCGTATGAGGCGATGGACTCGCATACCATCCTGTATGACTTGATATACAATCCTGACGAGACCCTGTTCATGAAACGGGGGGCTGAGCATGGTGCCCAGGTGAAGAACGGCCTGGAAATGTTACTCCTGCAGGCTTTCGCTTCGTGGGAGTTCTGGCATGAGAAATAAAAACAGAAGGCTGCCATGGCAGAGTATATAGAGAAAATCGACACCCTGACCCGTCAGTACAATGATGCGATCACGGCCCTGGAGGAATCCTACGATATGGAGTCCTCACAACAAGGACTGTTGCAAAAGCTGACATCGTCAAAGCTGAAGCGCCAATACTCTGAGAAATATGAGGAACTGGCTCAGGAATACTTTGGCAAAAAGAAAACGATTTTTGAAGAATATAAGAAGGCTAACCCTCAATGGACCAAGACACGTAAGATTTGGGGAAAAGTGTTCTATATCGGTATCATCTTCGCCATGGTTTGCTGTAGTGCAGCCATGCCATGGTCTGAGGAACCCTCTTTTGCTACAACCTCACAGGCTGTCAGCGACAATCAGGAGACTACCCTCTGGAATGCTGAGAACATCCCCATCCCGTTCTTGCAGGATTCTACGCAGTATGTCTCTAACCCCGATCACGTACTGACACCGCAAACCGTTGACCACATGAACATCACGCTGAAGCGTCTGGACAACGAGCTGGGCGTGCAGTCTATCGTCATCGTCATGAACATCACGCTGAAGCGTCTGGACAACGAGCTGGGCGTGCAGTCTATCGTCATCGTGGTCAACCATATCGAGAATGACGACCCCTTCCGTTTTGCTCAGGATGTGGGTAATAAATATGGTGTGGGCTTTGGCAACAAAGGACTCATGGTGGTGGTAGGCTATCAAGACCACAGCATCAACATATCGCCAGGACGCGCCTTGGAGGCTGATTTGACCGATGCCGAGTGCCATCGTCTGGAACAGCAATATGTGGTACCTGCCATGCGTGCTGAAATGCCCGATAGCGCCATGTTCTATCTGACGGAAGCCCTCTACTCTACCTTGCAGAAGAAGCAATTGCCACAGATGTCCAACCTGCTCGCTGCTGCTGACGATGATGTGGATGAGGGCTTGGCAACGATGGGCATCACCCTGTTGGTCATCATCGCATGGTGTGTATTCTTCCTGCGCAAGAATCGCCAATACCACTGGCTGGGAATGGCAGGAGCAGCTTCCCTGCTCGCCAATCCGTTCTACGAAGAAACCCACAGCAGTAGCGGGGGTGGTTTCGGAGGCTTTAGCGGAGGCGGAGGTCACTTCGGAGGTGGCGGCGGAGGATTCAGCGGAGGCCACTTCGGAGGAGGCTCCTTCGGTGGTGGTGGAGCCACGTCACGTTGGTAATCATAAGACCCATAAGACTTATAAGACTCATAATAATTAACAAGAATAAAAAGATGAAACTGAACAAAACCCTTATCGCAGTTATCGCAGCCGTCGTCATTATTGGCGGATGGGCAGCAAGTGCTTACAACTCTATGGTTCAGGTGCAGGAAACTACCACAACTGCTCTGGCCAATGTACAGTCAACCTATCAGCGTCGTGCAGACCTCATCCCTAACTTGGTGGAGACCGTCAAAGGCTATGCAGCCCATGAGAAACAGACCTTGGAAGATGTGGTAGCAGCCCGTTCTAAGGCTACTTCCATCACTCTCGACCCTTCTAATATGACACCTGAGAAACTCAAGGAGTTCCAGCAGGCACAGGGTGAGCTGGGTTCTGCTCTTGGCAGACTGATTGCTATCCAGGAGAACTATCCCGACCTGAAAGCCAATGAGAATTTCCGTGATTTACAAGTACAGTTGGAAGGTACAGAGAACCGCATCAATGAGGCTCGCAACAAGTATAACGAGACTGTTCAGCAGTATAATGTAGTTATCCGTTCGTTCCCCAAGAATATCCTTGCGGGTATGTTCGGATTCCAGCAAATGACCAAGTTTGAGGCTGAAGCTGGTGCAGAGAAAGCTCCCCAAGTAAAGTTTTAAGTGTTGTACAAGTTGTTTAAGTTGTCGTAAAAACAAGATATGAGCAACAACCGATATATGCAACGTGGCGTGAGTGCCGCTAAGGAAGACGTTCACAACGCCATCAAGAACATTGACAAGGGCATCTTCCCACAGGCTTTCTGTAAGATTATCCCCGATATTCTGGGTGGTGACCCAGCGTATTGTAATATCATGCATGCTGATGGCGCCGGTACGAAGTCGTCACTGGCATATATGTATTGGAAAGAAACAGGCGATCTCTCTGTATGGAAAGGTATTGCCCAGGATGCCATCGTGATGAATACCGATGACCTGCTATGCGTAGGAGCTGTCGATAACATCCTCGTTTCCAGTACTATTGGGCGCAACAAGATGCTCGTTCCCGGTGAGGTTATCAGTGCTATCATCAATGGTACTGATGAACTGTTGGCAGAACTTCGTGAGATGGGTATAGGCATCTGGCCTACAGGAGGTGAGACGGCAGATGTGGGTGACTTGGTGCGTACCATTATTGTCGATTCAACAGTTACCTGTCGCATGAAACGTAGCGATGTTATCGATAATGCGAATATCCGTCCAGGCGATGTCATCGTGGGACTGTCCTCTACAGGTCAGGCTACCTACGAGAAACGCTATAATGGTGGTATGGGCTCTAATGGTCTGACCTCAGCCCGTCATGATGTCTTTGCCAAGTACTTGGCTGAGAAATACCCTGAGAGCTTTGATCATGCCGTGCCTGACGAACTGGTATATAGCGGTAAATATAAGCTGACAGACAGCGTGCCTTATCCTGCGACAGAATCGCAGGAAACAGTACTGCCCGATATGGGACACCTCGTGCTTTCGCCCACCCGCACCTATGCGCCGGTCATCAAGAAACTGCTCGACGAGTTGCGTCCTGACATTCATGGTATGGTGCATTGTACAGGTGGTGCCCAGACCAAGGTGCTGCACTTTGTCAGTGACAACTGCCGTGTGGTTAAGGACAACATGTTCCCCGTTCCCCCACTCTTCCGTGCCATCCACGAGTGCTCCGGTACCGACTGGAAGGAGATGTACCAGGTGTTCAACATGGGTCATCGCATGGAGATTTACGTCCGTCCTGAGGTTGCTGAACAGGTCATCGCCCTCTCCCGTTCGTTCAACATCGACGCACAGGTGGTTGGGCACATCGAGGAAGGCAAAAAGAGCCTGACGATTCAGAGCGACTTTGGTACCTTTAACTATTAATGTCCAGTTAGTTGCGATGACATCGCAACATACAGAACAAGAAGAAATGGAGAATAACAGTATATTACAGAAATTAGACGGTCTGGAAGCTCGCTTCGAGGAGGTTTCCACGCTGATTACCGACCCAGAAGTCATTGCTGATCAGAACCGTTTTGTGAAACTCACCAAGGAATACAAGGACTTAGGGGATATCATGGATGCTCGCAAGCGCTATATCGCCTGTCTCAATAGTATCAAGGAGGCCAAGGATATCCTTGCCAACGAGACAGATGCCGAGATGAAGGAGATGGCCCGCGAGGAACTGAGTGAGAATGAAGCCTTGCAGCCCAAGTTAGAGGAAGAAATCAAGATTGCCCTCATCCCCAAGGACCCTGAGGATGCCAAAAACGTACAGATGGAGATTCGTGCCGGAACGGGAGGCGACGAGGCTTGTCTCTTTGCCGGCGACCTGTTTAAGATGTACAAGAGCTACTGCGACTCGAAGGGTTGGCAGCTCAGTATTACCAGTGTCAGCGAAGGTGCTGTGGGAGGCTTTAAGGAGATTGACTTTGCCGTCTCTGGTGCTGATGTCTATGGCACCCTGAAGTATGAATCTGGTGTTCATCGCGTACAGCGTGTGCCGGCCACCGAGACGCAGGGCCGTATGCACACCTCTGCCGCTACCGTTGCCGTACTACCTGAGGCTGATAAGTTTGAGGTACACGTGAACGAAGGCGAGATCAAGTGGGATACCTTCCGAAGCTCTGGTGCCGGTGGTCAGAATGTGAACAAGGTGGAGTCAGGTGTTCGTCTGCGTTATATGTGGAAGAACCCCAATACGGGTGAGACTGAGGAAATCCTCATCGAGTGTACGGAGACACGCGACCAGCCTAAGAACAAAGAGCGTGCCCTGAGTCGTCTCTATACCTTTATTTATGACAAGGAGCACCAGAAGTATATGGACGACATTGCCTCGCGTCGTAAGAGTCTGGTGTCAACGGGTGACCGTTCAGCGAAGATTCGTACCTACAACTTCCCACAGGGCCGCGTGACAGACCATCGTATTGGTTACACCACTCACGACCTGCAGGGTTTCCTCGGTGGTGATATCCAGCCCATGATTGACGCGCTGACCGTGGCCGAGAATGCAGAACGTATGAAAGAAACGGAATTATAATTTATAATTATGGGATTTTGGAAAGAAGTTAAAAAAGAATGGACATGGACTACCATCAAGAAACAATGGCCTGACTTTTTGGCTATATTTATTGCTGTGGCAATCGCCGGAGAGTTCCGGGAAGATGGCTTTTGGCTTTATTGGCTGGTATGGTTAATCGTCTTCTTCCTATCAAGATTTATCCTATTATTAATAAAGAAAAGCATTTCATGACAAGAACAGAATTAATAGAACAGATTCGTGAGAAACGCTCGTTTCTCTGTGTCGGTCTTGATACTGACATCAAGAAGATTCCTCAGTGTATCATTGACGAGGCAAAGGAAAAGGACGGCGAGGATTACATCTTCCGCGCCCTTTGCGAGTTCAATGCCCTGATTATCGACGCCACAGCTCCCTACTGCGTAGCTTACAAGCCCAACTTAGCTTTCTACGAGGCATACGGGGTGGATGGCATCCTGGCTTTCGAGGCCACTATCGACTACTTGAAGGAGGAATATCCCAACCACTTCATCATTGCTGATGCCAAGCGTGGTGATATTGGCAATACTTCGAAGATGTATGCCCAGACTTTCTTCGAGCAGTACGATGTGGATGCTTTGACCGTGGCTCCTTATATGGGCGAGGACAGCGTTACTCCTTTCTTAGGCTATGATGACAAGTGGGTGGTTCTATTAGCCCTCACATCTAACAAGGGGTCATATGATTTTCAACTGACGGAAGACAAGGATGGCGAGCGCCTTTTCGAGAAGGTATTGAAGCAAAGTCAGCAATGGGGCAATAAGGACAATATGATGTATGTTGTTGGTGCCACCCAAGGCCGTATGTTCGAGGACATCCGCAAGTTGGTTCCCGCCCACTTCCTGCTGGTTCCAGGTGTTGGAGCACAGGGCGGCAGTCTTGAAGAAGTCTGCAAATATGGCATGAACAAGGATTGCGGTCTGCTGGTGAACTCCTCGCGTGGTATCATCTATGCCTCTGGTGGTGAAAACTTTGCAGAAGTGGCAGCTCAGAAAGCCCAGGAGTTACAACAACAAATGGGTATAGAACTAAAGAAAGCGGGACTTTAACAATCCCGCTTTTCTTTTTATCATCGACATATTGACTATTTCGTGATGCGAATCCAGTCAGCATCCAACCAACCGCGATCCGTCTTTGGATTCGTATCAATGGAAACGAAACCGAACTTGGCACCTATCCACTTGCCTTGTTTCATGGTGTAGGAACCACCACAGTCTTTGAATTTCTTACCATTCTGGCTCCAGGCAAAGCTGACCTTGGGACTGCCACCATGAGCAACTCCCGCTTCAGCATTGCTGACTTTGAGGCGAAGATAGATATCCTCATGAATGCCTGGCTTGTAGTCGATCTTATCTTCAGCAGTGGGCTTCAGCGTGGCAATCACCTCCTCTTTCTGGGCTTTTCCACGATCAGCATCTTCACAGCTAAGCAAGAGCAATTGGAACTCCTTCCCCACTCGTTTCACCACCAATGCCTGATAGTTATGTCCCATCATGATGAGACCACCCATCTGACCATCAGCTTTTGAGGTAAAACGAATCTTGGTGGTCACGGTGAACTCGTCTGCTGGTGTCTTTTGCAGGAACAGATTAGGAACTTCCCACAGGTTCTTCCAATTCGTAGAAAGCTTGTAGGTATAGATACGCATGGTTCCAAAAGCTGTAGGTACACCAAATTTCTCGTCGTAATTAGCGTGCCATTCCCATTGCTTTCCGATGACAGGTGCGTTAAACTCATCGTTCTCCACAGGGTTCACAATCACGTTAGACGAAGACTTGGGTTTCTTGTATATAGAAACAGCCTCCCCCTTCTTACCCATCACAGGCCATCCCGTGGACCAGTCAACAGGATTCAGGTGAACCACACGACCGTAAGCCTCCTTGTCCTGGAAGTGCACGAACCAGTCTTCACCATATTTGGTATGGATCCAACCACCCTGATGAGGACCGTTGATATTGGTCTTTCCCTGTTCTAATACTATTTTGTGCTCATAAGGACCATAAGGGCTCTTGCTTCGCATGGCCAACTGGAAACCAGAAGGAACACCACCTGCAGGACACATGATCCAATACCAACCGTCACGCTTATAGAACTTAGGACCTTCGCAGGTACGATTCTCCGTACCATTGCCATCGAACACGATAACAGGCTGACCAATAGGCTTCGTACCATCGGGAGCCATCTCACGAACGGTAAGTACTGAGGCAAACTTCGAACGAGAGTTAGCCCATCCATTCACCAGATAGCAACGACCATCGTCGTCCCAAAGGGGTGTGGTGTCAATATAACCTTGACCCTTGATGACACAGAGCGGATTGGTCCACTCACCAGCCGGATCCTGCGTCTTCACCATAAATACGCCATAATCCGGGTCGCCCCAATAGATATAGTACCAACCTTGATGAAAACGGATGCTTGGAGCCCACACACCAGCTCCATGCTGAGGCGTACTGAAATGGCTGAGCAATTGCTCGTCGCCCTCATAGAGATTCTTAAGGGCATAGCCTACGATTTCCCAGTTCACCAAATCTTTTGAATGCAGGATAGGCAGTCCTGGAGTACACTGAAAACTGGAAGCCGTCATATAATAATCCTCTCCAGAGGGTCCTACGCAGACGTCTGGATCGGAGTAGTCAGCATTAATCACTGGATTGGTATAGGTGCCATCACCATTATCTGGTGACCATACTTGTGATTTGTACTGGGCACTCACAGTGACAGCAGACAATGCAAGAATTGTAAAAATAGTTTTTCTCATAGTTTGTTTATTTTAAGTTTGTAACAATCCGTCATCTCTATGCGCATCACCCTGACCACCTCATCGTCATCAGGTGTCAAAGATAGAGCGACATGTCCCATTGTCCTTCGCAGATTGATTTCCACACAAGGATGCAGCATGAAACCATCAGCTCCATTCACTATCATCATGTCAACGCCAAAGGGACCTACATAATCTGTCAGCTTCACACAGGACATTATTTTTTGTTGAATATCATCAATCCAACCAATTGGAATATAATAATTTATCATATCCCTCTTTACACGCTCTGTTGCCAAGATATTACCCACATAAGCACCATTGAGTGTATGAAATAGAGAAAGTCCTTTATATAGAATTTTCCCTTCTGGTTCTGCAAAAAACTCCATGCCAAAGTCCTTCACTTTATGATATAGCGGCTCGACCATGACGGATCCCTGACGCTCTACAAGGTTACCAAACCACCTCTCCTGCATCTCGAAAGGCGTCCGATCCATGGAAAGGAAACGGAGTCCGCGTCCACTCGATGACCAAGGAGCTTTCATTACCACTTGTCCGTATTTTTCCAGCAAAGCCTGTACTTCAGAAGACTCCCTGCACTCGAAAGCTTCGCCTACGGTATAAGGAGTTTGCAATTGTGACAATAGAGAGGCTGCAGTGCGGCGATGAGACAACTGACGGATTTGTTCCAACAACTCATCCGAAGGGAGCAACGTCGCTGGAACACCATTCCGTATCAAAGACGCTTTTAGTGCCTTGTCCCATCCCCACACACTGATAACGACTTCTCCTTTGAGAGTTGCCAGTACTTCCCTTGGCGCACTGGAGTACGTCCCCAGACGTACTGGAGCAAGCCTACTAAGTACTGACGGTCCGAGCGAACGGGAGATTCTGCGGCATACGTTCCTCCATTCCTTTTCAGCGTATTCCACGTTATCCACCAATACGACATCACCTTCCTCTGCCCACAATGCAGGGAGAAAACCAAGATCAGCCCTCAGTTGCCTGCCAGCATGAGGAGCCGTGAAATTGGCTAAGTGGGAAGCCAACGCAATGTCGTGTTCTGGGTTGAAAACGTGTAAAGTTGTCATAATCTGTTGCAAAGTTACAACAAAAAAAGCAATTTTTCGTCATTTATTTGCATAATTAATAAATAATCGTTACTTTTGCAACAAATAATTAATGTTTCCTCACAATTTTTAATAAATAAACCACGATACAATGAAATTACCAGTTAAGATTCTGAGTGTTGACGACGAAATGGACCTTGAACTCCTGTTGACCCAATATTTCAGAAGGAAAATCCGCAAGGGTGAATACGAATTCTTTTTCGCACACAATGGATTGGAGGCCCTTACCGTTCTGCTCCAACAGAAAGATATAGACATCATCCTTTCGGACATCAATATGCCCGAAATGGACGGTCTTACACTGCTCACCAAAATAAACGAGATGCAGAACCCTGCCCTTAAATGCATCATGGTAAGTGCATATGGAGACATGGGAAACATCCGTTCCGCCATGAACAATGGTGCTTTCGATTTTGCAACAAAGCCCATTGACCTAGACGACCTGAGTGTGACCATCGAAAAAGCCATTGAGCAGATCGACTATATTAAGCAGGCACAGGAAGAACACTCACAACTAGAGTCGCTCAAGACTGACCTAGCTGTAGCTGCAGAGATTCAGCAAGCCATCCTTCCACGTATTTTCCCTCCATTCCCTGAAAATGAGCGAGAACTGGACTTAGCTGCCCTTATGCGCCCTGCCAAGGATGTAGGTGGCGACTTCTACGATTTCTTCCGTATCGACGACGACCATATCGGTATGGTGATGGCTGATGTTAGTGGAAAAGGCATCCCAGCTGCTATCTTCATGGCTGTAAGCAGAACGCTCATCAGAACTGTGGGACTACAAGGTGGGACGCCAGGTAGTTGTCTGACCAAATCGAACGACCTGCTGAGCAAGGAATCAGTAGATTGTATGTTCGTCACTGTTTTCTATGGCATCTACAACACGAAAACTGGCGAACTGGACTATAGCAATGGCGGGCATAATTCGCCCTATATTCTGAAAGCCAACGGACAAGTGGAAATGATGCCCCTCAGTACTGACTGCATGGTAGGTGGCATTGAGGGCATAGAATACCACAACTATAAGACACAACTGAATGTTGGTGACACGCTCCTGATGTACACGGATGGAGTGAACGAAGCTTTCAACGAACAATGGGAGGAATATGGCGACCAGCGAATGCAAAACATTTTGGAGAAGCTGAACGGTAAGAGTTGCCAGGAAATCATTGAAGGACAACTGGAGGACGTCAAAGCCTTTGCCGGCAATGCTCCACAAAGCGATGACATCACACTGATGGCTCTCAAGCGAAAAGCATGAAGATAATCATAAGGATTGGATTGGCCCTGATATTGTTGCTACTAACCATTGCCTGTGTAAGTCTGTACATCAAATACGACGAAGAGCAACAAAAGAACATTGAGCTGGAGACAGAATTGTCTATGCTCACTGCCAGAGAGAAGCGTACTGCTGTTATGCAGAGTATTAATGCGCAGATGGAAGAAATAGCCAATCAACAATGGAAAATCAGTGATGAACAGCGCCAACAGGCTGAAGAGCAGACACAGGTAGCCACAGAGCAACGGAAACAAGCTGAGATAGAGCGACAAAATGCCTTGGAAGCAGAGCGTCGAGCCATAGAAGCTTCGAAAGTGGCTGATAGTCAGCGTAGCATAGCTGAAAAAGAGCGTAGCCAGGCTGAGTATTCCAAACGAGTAACAGACACGCTGAGCTATATCAACTTAGGACGTACACTAGCCAGTACGGCCATGAAACAACTGGAAACCGACAACCTTGAATTGGCAACTCTCCTGGGCTATGCATCCTATCTCTTCACTGACCGTTATAAAGGTGACATCTATAATCCCACTGTCTATCAAGCCTTGACAAGTTTGAGTCAGAGCCTACACACTTGGGCCAGACACAAGGGATGTGTCATGAACATTGACTTCTTCTCAGCAGATCATCTAGTGAGTGCCAGTACCTACGGAGAAATCATGGAACATCACATCAAGAATGAAAAGCTGAATTCCAAAACACTTTTCAGCAACAACAAATTTGACTTCCGTGACATTCTGATTAAGGGGAACACTATTTATGCGGTAAGCAGAAGCGGACACCTCGTCATCAAAGGCAATCAGGGAATTCAGACCATACAGTTAGACCTGTTAGAGAATCCCCAGGGAATCTCACAGATGGGCGATGATTTGATGTTAATAATTGGAGGAAAAGGCATACTTCAATTTGACATTAAGTCGAACAAGATTGGAAAATTCAAGGAACTACCCTTCAAGGTCGTGTTCTATAGCCGTTATGACAATTCACCAGCCCTTTTTGACAACCAGGGAAGAATGCACCTTGTGAGAACGATGGAGAAAATAGAAACCACAAGACTGCATCTGCCCGGACAGGTTACTGCGTTTGCCAGTTCAAAGAACACACACACCAAAGCCTATGGCATGATGGATGGCAGTCTGTTTTTCGAAGACGGCAAGGGTAAGATTACCAAACTGACAGGTCATCGTTCCAAAGTAACCAAAATCAAGATTAACGGATGGCAGCTATTTTCGTCGAGTCTTGACGGTACTATACAGCTTTATATGGCTAACAAGTCGAAAATAGAACCTATTGAGCTGTTCTCAACTAACAGCTGGATTCTGAATTTCACCTTTGACAAACCGAAATACAACATTTGGACAGCTGACCAAGACGGATCATTGACAGAATCATTTATCTCTGTGCCCATGATGGTGATAAAGTTGAAGAGCATGCTAAAACGTAACCTAACCAGAGAGGAATGGAACTACTACATCGGTCAGAATATTCCATACGAAACCTTTATAGGAAAGGAGGCACGCCAATGAGAAATATCCTAGTAAGCTTCATCCTGATGATTGCAGGAATGGGATATGCACAGACAATGGGTGTTCCTTTCCTGCGCAACTTCCCCTCTACGGAATACAATGCCCCTAACCAGAATTTTGACATCATTTCCGGTGATGACGGTACGATATTTGTAGCCAACTTTGAAGGACTGCTCTATTATGACAATTGCAGTTGGCGCATGATTCACACACCAGGCATCACACGTATCACTGCTGTTTTCAGGGATTCCAAAAATATTATTTGGACGGGTGGTTATAACTACATAGGTCATCTGGTAACTGACCAGAAAGGGCAATTACAGTTGCATAGTCTGAAGAACTCCACCATTCAGGGAGAGGTACAATGGATATGGGAAACAGAGGGAACGGTGTACTTCCTGACCAGTCTTCATAAGATTTTCAGAGTGGTTGACGACACCATCGAGTTAGCTCCTGACGCCAAATTGCCAACCTCCGGATTCTCTACACTAAGCACCAAGTCGCACATCACCCAAGTGCAAGAACTGGAGAATGGTCTTCGGGCATTATCCACAACGGGAGAAGGTGTGATATTTATTGACAAAGACGACAACAAGCTGTTTAGCATTAACGAAGATAACGGTCTGTGTTCCAATAACGTAGCACATATTACTTATAATAAACTAGGACAATTATGGGGGGCCACAGACAATGGTGTTTTTGCCATTTCCATCCCTTCTATCTATTCACATTTCACCCATAACGAAGGGCTACGTGGTGAGGTCCTAACTATCCATAAATTAGGAAAGGATGTGTATGCAGGTACCCTCAGTGGACTCTATAAAATGGTGGGTAGAAACTTCCAAAGCGTTAAGGAAATCAGTCATACCTGTTGGGATATTGCCCAGCAAGAAAACCATCTGCTTGTAGCTTCCATGGATGGCATCTACCGTGTGGAAGCCAATGGTACAGTAAAACAGTTGAGCACCGCCAGCGTACTCTCATTAATGGTGGATGAAAAAGGCTTCTACAGTGGTGAAATGGACGGATTGTACTACACCCCTAAAGACGGAGTACGTCAAAAGATAAATGACACCGAAAAGGTGGTGAAAATACTTAAAGACAAGACTGGCAACGTCTGGCTGCAGACTATCTATGGCAAGATATGGAAGAGCAATAGCAAGAACTCATTCATAGCCTTTACCTCGGAAAAGGACATTCAGGAAGTGGCAACCTTGGTGATTGACCATGCGAATGTGAAGCCTATCCTGGCTAATACCGTTAAGCCATTCCCCTACCCTCAGTTCTCATTTACAGACCAAAACAACATGATTTGGCTGACGGACAATAAGGGAAGAGACCTGTATGCCTTCAAAGACGGCAAAGTGGACGACCACTTGTCTATGATTATTGAACCATTCAGGAACTACTCCATCAGATCCATGATGGAGGACGACGGAATGATATGGATGGGAGGAGAACAAGGCATCGCCGTAGTAAACCTATCGGAAAATCCCATTCTGATGAAGACAAAGCCTCGTGTTCTTATCCGTTCTATTCAGCACTATGGTGACAGCATCATATACGGAGGTTATGGAAAACAGCCTACTATCCTTTCCAATTTGCCTAGCTATGAGAGGCATCTGGTTATCACCTATTCGATGAACTTCCCTACCCTTATAGGAAAGGTGTATTTCCGCTATCGTATCAACGGAGGAAAATGGAGTTCATGGGATAATGACATGTCGGCAGAATTATTTAACCAGCCTTATGGTGAGAACTTATTTGAAGTTCAAGGCCGTGATGCATGGGGACGTCTTACAGACATCAACAAATTCACCTTCATCTATGACTATCCACTGTATTTGCGGTGGTACATGATCGTACTGTATATCATCCTGTTGGTATTTGGCATCTATCAGCTTGTACAACTGAGACTGAGGCGGTTGGAAAAAGACAAGATGAGACTGGAGAACCTGGTACAGGAACGTACCGTCGAGGTTATCAAGCAGAAAGACGAAATTGAAGAGAAATCAATAAAACTACAATCTGCCCTCGATGAGCTGGCACAGGCCCAGAAAGAACTGATTCGACAGGAGAAGATGGCTACAGCAGGTAAGCTGACACAAGGTCTCATTGACCGTATTCTGAACCCTCTAAACTATATCAACAACTTCACCAAACTATCAGAAGGACTGGTGAAGGACATAACGGCCAATATCGAAGATGAGAAAGACCACATGGATCCTGAGAATTATGAGGATACGATAGATGTATTGGACATGTTGAAAGGCAACCTGGAAAAAGTCAGTGAACATGGTGCCAACACAACACGTACTTTGAAAGCGATGGAGGAAATGCTGAAAGATCGTTCCGGCGGTATGGTGAAAATGGACCTCTGCGCTCTTCTCAAGCAGGACCGTGAAATGCTGATGACATATTATGAAAAGAACATTGCAGACCATCATATCCATGTACTGTTCAACCTTCCAGAAGAACCACTCATGATTAATGGTAACGCAGAACAATTGAGCAAGACAGTGATGAGCCTATTGGGCAATGCAGTCTATGCCGTCGTCAAGAAGACAACGAAGATGATTGCCGGATATACCCCAGAGATCATTCTGACCTTGAGCAAGCAGGACAATCTGGCAACGATTAACATACATGACAATGGTACAGGTATCAGCGAGAGCATTATCAACAAAATATTCGACCCATTCTTTACCACGAAGACTACCGCTGAGGCTTCTGGTGTGGGATTGTACTTAAGTAAAGAGATAGCACAAAACCATGGTGGAGACATCTCTGTTGTTTCGAAAAAAGACGAATACACAGCATTCACCATTCATATACCAACCCTTTAATACTGAAGGTTATGGAAAAACAGATTGAGATTTTGCAGCAACAGCTGAAACAACAGGAGAAATTGGCCTCATTAGGTATGTTGAGTGCTGGAATAGCACACGAGATCAACGAGGAGAACATCTCAGCAGACGACCGTGAAGAAGTAGAAGATATTGTTGCAGACCTGAAGGAGAACATGGCCAAAATCGTGGAACACGGCGAAAGAGCCATCAGCATCATACAGGGTATCTTGCTCGTGTCAAGGGGTAAGGAGGGAGAGTTCATCCCCTCGGATATCAACCACATTGTGAAGGAATATGTATGGCTAGCCTATCATGCACTACGTGCCAACCACAAGGGTTTTAACATCACGATTCATGAGAGTTACCAAGAAGGACTCCCACGCATCATGGTTATTCCACAGGATTTAAGCCGTGCGGTCCTAAATTTGGTGAACAATGCTTGTTATACCGTTTGGAACCGATCTCAGCAAGAAGGCGAAGGATACGCCCCCACTATTGATATTAAGACCATACTGAAATCCGACGGCATGGTGGAGGTTTCCATCCAAGACAATGGGGAAGGCATGAGCGACGAAGTGAAAGAACACCTCTTCGAAAACTTCTTCACGACCAAGCCTATAGGACAAGGAACCGGCCTAGGCATGGGCATCACTCGTGATATCATAGAGAATAAACACAAAGGAAAACTGACCTTTGAGTCAGAGCAAGGCAAAGGAACATGCTTTACATTCGTAATTCCCATCAAGAAACCATGATCAGACGTATATACCTTATTATATTAGCCTGTATGTTCGTGCTGACAGGTTTGGCACAGACTATGGAGGAGCAATATCGTAAGATTTACGATACGGCAGAGCGCGACTATAAAATCGGTCGTATAGAACAGGCAGAGAGTCTGCTGAAGGAGAATCTAAAGGGTTTCCCGATAAACCTTCGCCAGAGTGCCTACCGGCTGTTGTCAATGTGCTGTCTGAGTACAGACCGCGTTGGGGAGGCACAAAACTATGTGAAGCTTTTGCTGGACGATAATCCTTACTATAGCACGACGCTTAGTGACCCACAACGCTTTATTGACATGGTGGACGACCTGAAGTCAGGTATGGTTGCAACCATCACCACAGCATCCAGTAAGGCAGAGAACCTAAGTGAGGTGCCAGTACCTATCACGCTGATTACCGAGGAGATGATTCGCAACTCTGGAGCCAGAAACCTTCAAGAGGTACTCGCCACATACGTTCCAGGCATGAACATTATGGACTGTAACGATGACATCAACATCGCCATGCGAGGAATCTACAGTAACGGACAGGAGAAGATTCTCATCATGTTGAACGGACACCGGCTGAACAGCTATTGTACGAACACTGCAGCTCCAGACTTCAGCATTGGACTGGAAAAACTAAAACAGATTGAAGTGCTTCGCGGACCTGCGTCATCACTCTATGGTGGTGTGGCCCTGACTGCTGTTGTCAACCTGATCACCAAACAGGGTATAGACGTAGATGGCATCAAG
>CACXSA010000057.1 GCA_902770195.1 uncultured Prevotellaceae bacterium | reverse complement strand
CGAGAACCCCGGTGGTTCTAACGACAACCAAAGCCAGGGCGGAAGCACGGGTGACGGAACTACGGGTAACGGTGACGACAACGGTGGCGGCAGCGGAGGCGATGAAGCCTAAGGCGAAAAGAGTGCCCCACAAGGGGCCTCTTTTTAAATGAGAAATGAAAGAAATGAGAAATGAGGAATGAAAAAGAATCGGATTATTGAGGTAGTGGTGAAGGTGATAGTAGCCGCTCTCACAGCTTTCCTGACGGCACTGGGGACGACCTCGTGCATGGGACGAGGACCGTTTTAGCGGACTTCGTCCTAGTGAATAGTGCGCTCGACCTATGGTCGCTTTCTTGCTAAGGCAAGCGTCACCCTTCGGGATGCCGAGCGGACCTCGGTCAAAGAACAGTGAAGAGTGAAAAGTTAAAGAGAAGAGTCCTGCAGGCAATGATGCTTGCGGGACTCTCGTTTTGGGGATATATCTCTGTAAACATACGTTAAATCAGCAACAAACTACTTAATTTTCTTTAATAACTAAACGTTTTAGTTTCATCGAACTAAAATTTTTAGTTACTTTGCAGCAGGTAATTGATAATGACGCAATTTTGAACTAAAAAATGAATGTATTAATGACAATGAAAAGGCTGACAAATAAAGAAAAGGAGATCATGGACTTGTATTGGCAACACGGTCCGATGTTTGTGCGCGAGCTGTTGGAGCATTACGCAGAGCCCCGCCCCCACTTCAATACGCTGTCCACGATGGTGCGCATCCTGGAGAAGAACGGTTTTCTGGACCATAAGCAATATGGCAACACCTACCAGTACTTCCCCATCGTGTCGGAGAAGGAGTATGGGCGTTCGAGCATTGCGGGCGTCATCAAGAACTACTTCAACGACTCGTACCTGAATGCCGTATCGTCCTTTGTCAAGGAGGAGAAGATTTCCGTAGAAGAACTGAAAGAACTGATTAAAGAGATTGAGAATGCTTGAGTTTCTGATATACGATGCCAAAGTGGCTGTGCTGATAGCCGTGTTCTATATGTTCTATCGGCTGATGCTGAGCAAAGAGACGTTCCATCGGGTGAACCGTATCGTGCTGTTGGTTACGTCTGTTGTTTCGTTCATCCTGCCCCTGTGCGTCATCACGATGCACAAGACGGTAACGGTGACTGCCGTGCCAACGGTGAATGTAGGCGAGATGCAGGCAATGGTCGTTGAGGAATCCCAACCACTTTGGTTGCACACCCTTCTCCCCACCCTATTTATAATAGGTATGGTGCTGACGCTAGGCTATACGCTGCTGTCGGTATGGAGAGTTGTGGTGCTTATCAGGAACAGCGAGCATCATCCGCAGGAAGACGGCATCGTGGTATGCGTCACCGACCGCCAGGTGTCGCCCTTCAGCTGGATGCATTATATCGTCATGAATCGTGAAGACTATGCCGAGCACAACGAAGCCGTGCTGGCTCATGAACGGGGACACATCAGCCTGCGTCATTCGTGGGACGTGTTGCTCGTTGATACCCTCACCGCCCTCCAGTGGTTCAACCCCGCCATGTGGATGCTGCGCCAGGACTTGCGCGCCATCCACGAATACGAGGCCGACGGTGCAGTACTCTCCCAGGGGTTCAATGCGCGTCAATACCAATACCTGTTAATCACAAAAGCCGCGAGCATTGGCGGGTACTCCATTGCTAATGGCATCAGTCACAGTACCCTCAAAAACAGAATCCATATGATGTTACATAAGAAATCGCAGGGCAGCCATCTGCTGAAGTTGCTCGCCCTCCTGCCCATCGTGGGCATTGCCTTAGCCATTAACGCCGAGACCGTTACCAACGTGGTTTACCAACAGCCCCAGAAGAAGATCATCAAGAAGGGCAAGAAGAATGCAACGGTCAAAATGGGACCAGTCAATGAGATTGTGGTGGTGGAACAAGCCCCTGCCGATCAGAAAGAAGTGAAGCCCGTGGAAATGCCCAACGCCATGAAGGTTGAAAAAGCAGAAAAAGAAGCCTTCGACGTGGTGGAACAGATGCCTCAGTTCCCTGGCGGTCCCAGTGCCCTGATGCAGTTTCTGTCTCAGAACGTCAAGTATCCCGTGGAGGCACACAAGGCTGGCGTTCAAGGGCGTGTCATCGCCACCTTCGTCGTTGAAAAGGACGGTAGCATTACCGAGGCTTGTATCGCAAGAAGCATCCATCCTTCGTTGGATGCCGAGGCCCTGCGCGTCATCGGAAGTATGCCCAACTGGATGCCTGGTATGCAGAATGGCGAGCCCGTCCGCGTGAAATACACCGTGCCCATCACCTTCAAGCTGCAAGGCAATGACGTAAAGGCGAAAGAGGAAAAGTACATCTTGGAGATTGACGGCAAGATGGCTGACGACACCGAGATTGGCAGCATCCCCCCGGGCGACATCCAGAGCATGCACATCGAAAAGGGTGAGAACGGACAGCCCAAGAAGATCATCATCACTACAAAGAAGAATAAGGATTAGGAAACACGCTCTCTCGTTAATACATGAAAAAACTACAAACCTTGTTCACCCTCGCCCTGCTGATGGTACTGCCGTTAGCGGCGGGGGGTGCATGTTCGTCCTCAACGCAGAAGCAAGTGCAACAGCATGCCGATGATCATGCGTTGCTTTCTGCAACATATGAGGTCGTAGCGCAACAGGTTGAGGAAATTGCAAAGAAAGACAAAGACCTGATGCGTCTAGATATCGGAAGCCATTCTTCACAGTTCAGAAGCGTCATCATTGAATGGATAAAAGATAACGGCCTCGTCCTTGGCAGTCCAGAAAGCCTTAACCATCCTTATAGGGGTTACACATGGTTGGAATATCAAGTCGTAAAGAACCTGCCCAAACAAGGATATATGTTTTTTACTCATGGACACATCTCAGTTCGCGACAAAATGGAAGGACTTTTTGATTGGCAACTGATAGATGAAGATTCTGTAGTCTGTGGTTATCCTTGCAAGAAAGCAAAAACAAGTTTTCGTGGTCGTATCTGGACAGTCTGGTATTCGCCGCTTCTGCCATACAGTGATGGACCTTGGAAATTCTGTGGTTTACCAGGGTTGGTGCTTAAAGCTGATGAAGCTGAAAGAAAACTTTCCTTCAAATGCAAGAAGATAGAAATAGATACAAAGCATGGAATATTTCTCGTTAAAAAGAATGCCTCACCTATGCTCAGAATGGAATCCGACGTGCTTGATACGTATCGTCTGGAACGAGCATTAGAACTAATGAAATTAGAGAAATATGACCCAACGGCTTTTGTAGAGGAGATACATGGTGGTATGAGCGCTCCTGACATAAAGTCTGCACGAACTCTACAAGTGACAAAGAACGGCAAACAGATGGAGACCCTTCATCATACAGCCATATTATACGAAAAAACGGCAAAGTAATGAAAAGAATACTTGTTTTTATTAATATCGTGCTTCTGCTGGTAGTTACTTGTAAAGCAGAGGATATTGACTCCCTCAAGATTTATATTGAGGCTGGAGATAGCTGCATGAAGCAATACAATACTTTCGAAGCATTGAAGTATTATCAACGAGCATACGAATTAGGGAAGGCCATTGCGGGCAAACAGGCTAAAGACACTTTAAAGCTTCCTATTGAGTATCTTGACCAGATGCCTGAAGAAAAGGCAGAGAAAATCATCAACCAATTGATAGCAGGAGCTGTAAATAGTGCGACAGCCCCCTATTATATCTCAGCTAAGCTCGCAGATTGTTATTACAAACGAGGTAACTATTTCCAGTGTTCCGAGTTGTTGAAAAACACTCCTGAGGATAGTCTCTCACATGAGTCTTTCCGACAGTTAGCCTATAGCTATCAGAACCAAGGTGACAATGGTTCCTATGTCTATTGGACGGGACGTTTAGTAGAGCATTTCCCGATGGATGGTGAGATGGTTGCAGGACTGACACTTGGACTATCTCGCGATAATCAAGCTTGGAAAGGAATTGAGTGTGGTCTAAAGTACTATCTAAAAGATTCCACTAACATCCTTGTGAATCGAGCTATAGCAGATGCCTACTTTATGGATCGTCAGTTTGATAAGGCTGTGAATATGTATGAACGCCTATTACAACAAGGCGATTCTACTTTCAATACGCTCTATTCTGCTGGTTTAAGCTACTCCATGATAAAAGATCTCGATCGAGCTTACCCGTATCTGCGTGATGCCCTTTTCCTCTCTCAAATGCAACACGCAAATTGTGCATGGCGACTTGGGGTTGTCTGTGTTGACACCAAGCGATTTGAAGAAGGGCTTGGCTATCTGGATCTTGCCAACCAACTATTGTTGCCAGATACCACCACCATGAAAGCCATTACGCTTTCGAAAGGTGAAGCATACTATTTAACGGAGCACTACGACAAAGCCATAGAAGCATGGAAAGAGCACCTGGCTTATAATCCATCCTCCATAGCTACCTATTATAACATCGCCAGTGCCTACTACTATTATCTCCCCGATGGCCAAATGGCTAAAACCTACTATGAGAAGTTCCTTAATCTGGCTCGCAAGGAAGAAACGCCTACCCAGCAATTAAAGGAGATGATAGAAAAGGCTGAAATGCTACTTCGTACAACCAACTTTGGAAAAAGTAAAACAAAAAAATGAAAAAGATATTAGCATTATTTATTGTTAGCCAATTATCGCTCATCTCTGCTCTTTCTCAGGACAAATTCAGCATCACGCTTTCCGTTGACTCAGCCATAGCCAGTCAGCCACAACAGGTGTATCTTTATTCGCAAATAGAGCGTGAAATGCAGTTGCACGACAGCATCAGCATCGACTCGGTGCACCGTCAGGGAACGCTGTATGGAACGGTGCCTTACGAGTATAACGTTAACCTGATGTTCAGTCGTCGCGGACCAGGTATCGTACCTGTCGTTGTGAAGAACGGCGACCGGATGAAGATACATGTGGGCGACGAGGACGATGGTTTTAGCATACGGTATATCGACAAGGTGGAAGGCTCGCCATCAACCTTGGAGTACGTGCGCTATTATCAGCAGATGGACAGCATCAGCGAACTGAATCGCAAGGTTTACCGTCAGATGCAACGCTATGGCATCACGGAACAGGAAGCAGACTCGTTGGGTAAGATCCGTCATGAACTGGATATGGCTAAGGAGCGCTTGGCACTACACTATGCCAATACAGGCAAGAGCCCTTATGGTGTGTTGGGTGCTGCGTCCAGAGTTTATGGTTCGCACAGGTTGAATCCGTCCATGCATGGTTATACGGAGAAGGAGGTTGACCAGATGATGCACTCGGTATTGAATCGCTTCCGCGACTATCCTCCCATTCAGGCTTTTGTCAACGACAGCGTGCTGGGACGTAACTACATGTCTGCTGAGAGCTTTTCCATCAACAGCATGTTTTGGAAACGCTATAGCCGTCGCTTCTTCGACGAGACGGAAGACTCCATTGTTCGCCCTCTGAAGGTGGGCGACTATATGAATGTGCTCCATCTGAATGATTATCGCGGACAATATCTCTATGTCGATTTCTGGGCTTCATGGTGCGAGCCTTGTCTGCAACAGATGCCCAACATCAAGATGGCGGCACAAATGTTTCCTGAGGACTTGGCGGTGGTGCTGGTGTCGATGGACAAGACGTCGAAGCAATGGTGGTCAAAGGTCAAGGAACTCGACCTGCGCAGTCACCCGAAAGACGCGCATCCTTACGAAATAAAAAACCTGCGGGCCTTCAACGACAAGACAGGCAAGATGCTGCCTGAGGTGAAACGCCTTGACATCCGAACCATTCCACACAACTACCTGGTAGATCGCTCAGGGCGTATCATCGCCAAGAACATCAGTGGCAACCTGCTGATAGACCGCATGAAAGAACTATTAAAGAAGGAGGGGAAACAATGAAAAAGATACTGATGACATTTCTCTTTTCGCACTTCTCATTCCTCATTTTATCGGCAATGCCAACAGACAGTCTTCGCATACAGGCAAAGCTACTCTTTGAGCGAGGATACTATCAGCAAAGCATCGAGTTGCTCAGAAACATCAGTGAGGACAGTCTTTCTATCGACGACATGCGTCTGCGCTACGACTGTTTCTGTCAGATGGGACAGATGGATTCGCTCATCTACTGGGGCAAGCGGGTGGTGAAACGCAATCCTATGGCTAACATCATCCCTGACCTGACCTACCGTCTGAACAACGCCGACAAGGAACATGTAAACCCAGGGCTGGTGATTGAGATTTGTGAGCGATACAAGCAGCAGGATGCCACCCACATCTTGGTCAATCGTCAGTTGGCTGATGCCTATTATCTGGTGGGCAACTACGACTTGGCACTACGTGAACTGGCTAATCTTGAGGCGTTGGGCGATTCCTGTTTCAAGGTGCTCTATACCAAGGGCTTGATATATATGAACACTGCCCAGTATGGTGATGCCTACGAATATCTCTCACGCGCCACTGCCCGCCATAACGACACCCACGGCTATTGTCTCTTCATGTTAGGCATTGCCGCCAACAAGATAGGTTTAGGTGCTGAGGCATTGAGCTATCTGGACGAAGCAAAGAAGTTGATGATTCCCGACCGCAAGACCTTGTTCCGTCTGCATCAAGAATTGGCAGAATCGTTCCGCATGAAGGGCGAGCCAGACTTCCGTTTGGAAGAATTGCAAGAGTGTATGCGCTATGCAGAGGAAAAGGACGTCAACACCCTTACCTATCAGATGGGCAAATGCTATCTGCAACTGCGCCAGTTCGACAAAGCCCGCGAATACCTCAGCCGATTCCTCGAGGCCACGAAAGACAAGGAATACAACAATACCACCAAGTCTATGCGACAGTCGGCAGAAGAATCCCTCCGCATGATGATGTGGTAATTTTTATGCGTTTTTTCTGAAAAAAATTAGGTGTTTCATAAAAAATGTGTATTTTTGCAGTGAAAAATCAATTATAATGGCAGATAATACAACTATATATCATGGTAGAAAAAAGCTATAGCCTATGACAAATGTTTTTTTTCCGGAAGATAAGATAACTACAGATGACTTATATTTCGTCTGCTATATGATTGAGCGGATTGCTCGTCAACTGAAGCAGCCCAACAAATATGTTGCAAACATGATGGGGCATGACGAATTGGCTAAGAAACTTTCATTGGCTGATACCCTGCATTCCGAAAATCCTGTGGCAGTTGTGGCAGACTGGATAGACGAGTATCAATTACAATCAGGCAACTATGATGTCACAAAGGTTGATAAAGAACTTTGTCCAAATATTCCTACGACAACCCAAATGGGAAAAGTATATAAGCGATTGATTTTAAACACCATACAATCGGGCGAAGACTATGCCGATGCAATTCTTCGTGTTTATAACAACCCTATTTGCGAAGTCATTGACAATTACAATACCAGCGCCTATTACGAACCTTCTCCCTACATCGCTCGCAGCTACTATGGAGGCGGGTTTGTATAATCGTGAATTAAAACAAAGACTATGAAACAAAGATATGCAGTAGTGGTGTTGTTTGCACTGATAATGGCTTCGAGCCTGGTGAGCCTGACTAGTTATAGGGCTACGGAACAGTTGGTGGCTGAGGATATGAATCAGGCGCTGTCGAAAGCGTTGGACGAACAGCAGTCGGACATGATAAGTGCCGACACTATTCAGGTGTTTAACAGCTATCTGAAATTTGATGCGTTAAAAGGAAAGGCATACCTGGCAATAGACACCAAGAAGGGTTTCCGACCTCGTCCACAGGTATCGACAGCCACCATCTTGTCATTGTCTGACCAGCGTCCAGCCATGATGCTTTGGACCATTGCACTACTCTGGGGATTGTTCTGTCTGTATCAGCACAGGCGTTCTGCGGCATTAGGACTGTATGGCGGTTTAGCTTTGCAGCAGGGACGTTTCGTTGATGCAAAAGGCTGTGTGGTGAAACTGACCCCCATGCAGCAGCAACTGATGGAAATGTTGTGGCAGTCGCCTACCCGTCAGCTCTCGAAAACGGAGATTTGCAATGCCCTATGGCCTAAGAAAGAGGACGCCAGCGAGACGCTCTATACCCTTATCCGCAGACTAAAACCCATCATCGAACAGCATTCCGACCTCAAAATCGAAGTTGACAGAGGCAAATCTTACGGACTGACTATGAGGTAGTTACCCATTTGTCAGACAAATGTCAGAGAAATGTCAGGCAATATTTTCTTTCTGTTTTGTGCAATCAACTTACCTTTGCACAAAAATGAAATGATATGACGATACGCCGATTTACAGTATTAGCTATTTTGCTTGCCGTTAGCGTGACATCTTATATGGTGTGGCGTGGCAACGAAGACCATCGTGAGTTTCCAGAGAAACTAGAGGAAGCCATCCGTTTGTGTCGCATGCGCACCTATCACGACCCCAACTACGACTACGAAGTACGATACCCTTCGTTCTTTGAGCAACTGCCCGACTCATTGATTGACGAGCCAGGATTCAGTCAGTTTCGCTATTGGGACAACTGGGTGCAAATAGAACTGACTACGCGTGTTGTGCCAAACGAAGACAGTCTTTCAACGCAGGAAGGGATGAAACGATTTGCCCAACTGCATCACGCCAAAGAACAAGTCATGCAGGACGATTCCTTCATGCTTTCAGGACCTTTGTACGTTAACGGGAGCGAGATTACCAACTACCGTTATCATTCTAAATACGTGCGCCACCGCCGTTTCTGGTTCGTTCAGATGCTCGTATATCCTGTCAATTGCGAAAGAGCAGTCAGACGACTGATTCAGCAAGTGGACGATTGGAGGGTATGGAGGTCTATGTGTTAAACTCTGCTAAACGTTGTTTGGTTTTGCAGGGCTTGTGTGTCTAATAAGTGTAGAACAAGAAAAGATGGACAAAAGTGCATTTGAACAGAAAGCCCGCACGTGGCGAGAAAAAGCGGTCAGCGCGAGCCTCCACTACGGAGCGGGCAAGGAAGAGGCAGAGGACATCGCACAGGATGTGATGCTCCGTCTGTGGCAGATGCACAACGAACTGGAGCGCTATCAGTCAGTTGAAGCCATCGTTGCCATTATGGCGAGACACCAGCTGAGAAACCATCAGCGACGAAAACCTGACGAGGCTCTGGACGAAGCGAAGCTGATGGGGATAGAGACCAGTCCTCAGACGTTGTTGGAGATAAAAGAGGACGAAGTATGGCTGGAAAGAAAGTTGCAACAGATGTCCACCACCCAACGCACCTTATTATATATGCGGCAAGTGGAACGGCGCAGTCACGAAGAGATAGCCCAGCTTTTGGGTATCGAAACGACCTCAGTAAGTACGCTCCTGGCAAGGGCAAGACATACGCTGTTAGAAGAAATAAAACGGAGGAATAAACAATGATAAAATATACAAAGGATTATATTGCAAAACTGCTGGACAAGTATATGGACGGCACATCGACGCTGGAAGAAGAAGACATTCTGGCTGAATACTTCCAAGGACAGGACATTCCTCAGGAGTGGGCAGACTATCAGCAACTTTTCCAGGAGATTGAAGCAATGAAGCCTCTGTCTAAAGTCAGGAAGCGATGGATAGGCTGGAGCGTGGCAGCATCTGTGGCAGTTCTGTTTATTACCATGATGTGGCAGCAGACAGGACAACATGATACAGAACCAGTGCCAGCAGTACTGACCGCAAAGGTTGATACAGTAAGCAGTTCACGTATAGAACAAAAGACAGATACAACGACTATTCAGAAAGTGCAGCCTCAGCCCGTCCAAACCAAGAAACGCAGGCTACGCAAGCCGAAGCCAACGATGACGGATATTGACAAGACGTATGCGCTGATGGCAGAAGCTGAGCAAAAAGTGGTTGAGGCACAACTGGCTGCTCACGGCTACATACCCGTAATGCAAGAAGATGGTACCATAGTATATATTCACGAACAAACAGAATTATTGTCATATGAAGAGTAAAAGCATCATCATGGTGGGGCTGTTCCTAATAATGCCTTTCACCGCTACAGCACAACAGCACATTGAGAAAACTTTCGATGCCTTGCGTCAAAGTAAAGCGCAAAAGGAAGTATGGTCAGAGCATACTATTGAGAAAGACCCAGAAACAGGAAAGTTGGAAGGGTTGAGCGACATCTACGACTTCCTGATAACAAGCCCTCAGAAAAAGGAACTCGTAACCGCTATTGAACAGGCTTTCCGACTGGATGAAAATAAGGCTTACAGTGTGAGGACTGCCAATCGCGGAGGGGAGGAACACTACACCGCTTTAGCAGTAGGCAACGGCAACAGAGGAGGGGTCGCTATCGGACTGATGAAAGGCTCAAAGTATATCTATGCCTTATTCCTTGACCCAGAGGACCCTGCTCGTCAGCATCGCTATGCCTATGCGCTGGAATGGGTGGACGATGGTGGTAAAATAAGGGGACGTATCGCTAAGACTTATGCCACCACGCAGGAGTATCGAAAAAGCAACAGGCAATCAAGTACCATCAGCATCAATGGTAACACATTCAATATTGATCATAGGTTCTCGAGTTCGGAATCGTGGCTCAGCGAATTCAACACTTTCAAGAACCTGTTTCTGAAGAATCCTACCGGCACCGCTGCTAATTATAACGTAAGCCATATCTACAAGCTATGTAAGAATGCTGGTAGTCTGGATGAAGCCGAGAAGGTGATGGTCATCAAGGAACTGGAGAAGTTGAAGAAGGAAGCCAAAGATGATTTTCTAAAACAGATGTTCGAAATGAGTAGCGAACGACTGAACAAATAAAGCTATGAAACATATAAGATTAGTATGCCTTTCGCTGCTGTTGATAGCGAAAGCAGGGGTCACTATGGCCCAAACGCAGAAGGATTCAACCACCGTAAGTAGCGACTCCATCACGTGGAGCAAGGAACTGGAGGGTGTAGTGGTGAAGGCGCAGAAGCAACTTATCAAGCAGGAGATAGACCGCATAGGCTATGACGTGCAGGCTGATGAGGAGTCGAAGACGCAGACCGTGATGGACATGTTGCGCAAGGTGCCAATGGTAACGGTGGACGGACAGGACAACATCTTGGTGAAGGGCAACAGCAGTTTTAAGATTTACAAGAACGGACACTACGACCCCAGTCTGTCGAAGAACGCCAAGGAGACGTTTAAGTCGATGCCTGCCTCGATGGTGAAGCGCATCGAGGTAATCACCGACCCTGGAGCCCGTGAGGATGCCGAAGGCGTGGATGCCATCCTGAATATCGTGATGGTTGACGGTTCGAAAATGCAGGGTATGACGGGTGTGGTGTCTGCTTCCTACACCTCGCTGACAGGACAGATGGGAAAACTGCTGGCATCTCTTGATTACGGCTATGGCGGCATGTCGAGCCGCTCAACGGTAAGCATCACAGACACAGACCGCAAGTATCTAGATACAGGCAACCGCATGCAGTCCCATTCAGACGGTACCAATCCCGGTGCTATCCACTACAGCAATCTGAATGCCAGCTACGACATCGACTCGCTGAACCTGCTATCTGCCTCGTTCGGTGGTTATTTCTACAAACTGAATGTGCAAGGTGACGGTTCGACAGCACTGACCAATCCTTCAGGGCTGCCTGTCTATAGCTTCAACAATCACTACTGGATGCCAGGCTACAGTCATTCCTCGTGGAACGGACGAATGGACTACGAACACAAGACGCGGCGGAAGGGCGAGCGACTCACACTCTCTTACATGCTCGCCCTGACGCGCCAACACACAGATCAGGAGAACACCTATTCGGACCTGGTGAATGCACCATTCCGCTACACTGGCAGTCTGCAAACCGAACGCGAACGCTTCACGGAACACACCTTCCAGGCAGACTGGCTCCGTCCGTTAGGCAAAGGACATCAGTTAGAGATAGGCACCAAGTATATCTATCGTAACAACAATAGCCGCAACACGCAGAATTTCTTTGACCTAAAGGTGCAAAGCGACTACGTCGATTATTCCGGCATTGACATGCAGACCAATAACGAGTTTGAACACACCACCCGTGTGTTGGCAGGTTATGCAGACTATATCTACAACCACAAGAAATGGTCGGCTCGGGCAGGTCTGCGCTATGAATACAGTTATATGAAAGGGCAGTATCCTGACGGAAAGGGCAACACCTTCGACAAACACCTAAGCGACTGGGTGCCACAGGCCTCGTTGAAATACCAACTGACGGATGCTCAGTCGTTAAAACTCTCGCTTACCACCAGCATCAACCGTCCTGGTATCTCGTATCTGAACCCAGCCATCGTCACATCGCCAACGTCAGTTCATTATGGCAATGCCAACTTGGTCAGTTCTCACACACAGCACATCAGTTTGATTTATTCCTATATCCTGCCCAAACTGACGCTCCAGATAGCACCGGCCTACAACTTCAGCTCAAAAGGTATCAGCACCATAGAGACAGCCAAGAACGACGTCCGCTATACCACCTACGACAACATTCTGCGCTACCGTCGTTTTTCGGTGGAGCAGTATGTGCAATGGAAGCCCTTCGACGGAACGACCGTTGTCATCAACAACAACCTGAGATACGTACACTACGAGAATCCGAACCTGGGTTATCGCACCTTTGGATGGTCCGACTATTTCTTTGCTAATCTCTCCCAAAAGCTACCTTGGAATCTGTTGCTTTATATGGCGGCATATGGTAAGATAGGTCATAGCCCTAATGGTATCTATTATATGCAGCACTCTTATCAGGGTTATTACTTCTCGCTGCAACGCTCCTTCCTCAAGGACAACCGTCTGACCGTTCGCATCGGAGCCAATGCACCTTTCAACAAATACTGGACATCAGAAGCCGAGACCGTGAATGGCGACTATCGTGATTTCCAACAGTCCTGGAACAATGCCCGTTCGTTCACCCTCTCCGTTACTTGGCGCTTTGGTTCTCTGAAAGCCAGTGTGAAGAAGGCGGAACACTCCATCGACAATGACGATGTAGTAGGTGGAATCAGTAAAGGGGGATAGAGGGATTACTTTTTTGACGTGGTCAAAGCTACTGCGTTGATTTTTCAAAATGCTGGTAGTCCTTGAGCGAATGCCACGAGCCTCCCCACTGGAAACCGTGCTGGGTGAAGAGGCGGTAGCAGAGGTCTTGTTTGGTAATTTTATACTTGAACGGCTTGCTGCGATTGACGTATGGACGAGCAGTAGAAGGTTGGATGAGCAAGGTGCCATCCTTCCTTCTTTTTACGCAGGGGTTGTAGAGGGGATTGATGTCGATTGCCATTCCCAACGCGTGATTCGAGAGTTTCTGACTGCCCTCAATAGGACGATAGCAATAGCACGAGGTGTTGTTGGCCTGCATGGAGCGCTCGTCGTCGTTGTCGTAGTCAGAGATAGGACGGATGCGCTCGATGGGATATTTCGCTTGGTACAAGGCTTCGAAGATTTCGCACAGGTCGTTCGTAATCTTCCGGTTGCAGATGATGGTACCCTGACGCGTTTGCCCTTGGAAGTCGATATGCTGAACTTTCAGCGTATCTAACTCAACACCTTTTGGCTGAGCATATACGCTAACAGCCAACAGCCCGAAAACGATAGTCAACACCCACTTTTTCATCAGTTGTTCCTTACTTTTTTCTTCAGTTTGTCAATGGCATTCTCCAGACTCTCCGTAGGCTCTATGATGTTGTAGTCCGCCCAGAAGTCGGGGTCGTCGAAATATTCCACCTTGTCGTAGAAACGGTCACGCAGTCCGAAGGAGGAACGTCCGCGAGGTCGCTTGGCACTATCTCCCTTCTGCATCCTGTCCGTCACCACCATTTCGCAAACAGTGGTAAAGGGTGAGGCAAACAGCCTGCGTTTCCAGTCGCAGTTGAAGCGCATCTCGTTGCGCACGTAACTCATGTGGGCAATGCCCTGTTCGTCGGTATTATAGACAATGGTGACGGTCAGTTCACGAGGACGGAAACGCAGTCCCAAGGGTTTGCGAACCAGCATATAGTCGGAAGCTGCACGCCAGTCGCTCATATCCAGTTCCAACTCAGCACGGGTGAAGGTGAGCCGCTCTTGGTCTATAAACACACGTCCCTTCATGATGGGGAAGAGCAGTATGCCCTGAGGTTCCATATTGATGACATACTGCGTGCGGTCGCCTATCTTCACCGGCACCTCCATGCTCAGCTTATAATGGGCAATATTCTCTTCGTTCAGGATATATTCGCGGTTCTTCGCCAAATCGACCATCAGGGGAAGCACGGGTCCGCCCTGCACTTTCACACCCAGCGTGTCGCGTGCCTTCATGCTCATCAGCCGCCTGCCTTTCAGAATGGCAACTGCGTCGCGCTCAGGACCGTAATAATAGTCTGACTTATACATCTCCGTCACAGCCTCAGCCACTGAGATAAAGCGTGAGCCTCGGCGTGCCGTCTCGCGATAGAAACAGCGCATCAACTCGGGTTCCTGCGGATAGTTTTTCTCAATACGGGCCATTGCCGCTTTCAGGATGGAAAGCGGGTCGTCAGCAGACACCAGGACCTCCTGTAGTTCTACTGTGTTGCTCTGCATGCGGATTCTGAGTTGTTCGGTTGCCCCTTGTTCCAAGCTAACGCGGCGTGTCTTGTAGCCGATGTGGCTCAACCGGATGTGACGGGGTTGCTTGTGCACCTTCAGCGTGAACTGGCCGTCTTCATTCGTTACCGTTTGTACCTCCGTACCTTCTGCTTTTACGCTGACATGTGCCAAAGGCTGGCCATTAAGGTCAGTTACCTTACCGCTAACCACCATTTGAGCCTTTAAGACAAGAGTTAGCAGTAGTAAGGCCGTTGTCAACATCAGCCTTTTCTTAGTCATCGTCTTAATATGTTTTTGTGTTGTCTAGTTATTTTTTCAGCATACTAGCCACCCAGAGAATGACTACCGCACCGATAATGGCAGTTCCCAGTTGTCCCAGAAGACCGCCCCACTCTATGCCCAGCATGCCAAAAATCCAACCACCCAGCAGTCCACCAAACAGACCCAGCAGCAGGTTCATCAGGAAGCCGAAACCTCCACCTTTCATTAACTTGCCAGCACAGAAGCCAGCCAAACATCCAATAATAATTGATAATATCAGTCCCATAATTAATTAATAAATGATAATTCACGGCAAAGATACACATAATTTGAAAAAAATGCGTAACTTTGCGACAAAATTAATTCTAAAACAGATAAAATTATGCAAAGTGACCCCAAACAGTGTCTGTACTGCCAGAACAACGAGACCCTACACAATCTGATGATTGAGTTTGCAACCCTACGTGTTTCACGCGCCTTCCTGTTTAAGGAGCAGACCTATCGTGGTCGTTGCCTCGTGGCATACAAAGACCACGTGAACGACCTGAACGAGCTGAGCGATGAGGACCGCAATGCCTTTATGGCTGATGTGGCGCAGGTAACTCGTGCTATGCAGAAGGCCTTCAATCCCGAGAAGATCAACTACGGCGCCTATAGCGACAAGCTGTCGCACCTGCACTTCCACCTGGCTCCGAAGTATGTGGACGGTCCCGACTACGGCGGCACGTTCCAGATGAATCCAGGCAAAGTGTATCTCACCGATGCGGAATACGCAGAGATGATAGCCAAAATCAAGGCCAACCTGTAACGGTTCATGGTTCATGATTAATGGTTAATGATTAATGGTTAATGGTTTAATAGAAAATAAATATCATGGCGATAGTAAAACCATTCAAAGGAATACGCCCACCGAAGGAACTGGTGGAGCAAGTAGAAAGCCGTCCGTACGACGTGCTGGACTCAGAAGAGGCCCGTGCCGAGGCTGGCGACAATGAAAAGAGTCTGTATCACATCATCAAACCCGAGATTGACTTCCCCGTAGGAACGTCAGAGTACGACCCACGCGTCTATGAGAAGGCTGCCGAAAACTTCCAGAAGTTCCAGGACAAGGGATGGCTGGTACAGGACGACAAGGAGCATTACTACATCTACGCCCAGACCATGAACGGCAAGACGCAGTACGGACTGGTGGTGTGCGCCCATACCGACGACTACCAGAAGGGCAACATCAAGAAGCACGAGCTGACACGTCGCGACAAGGAAGAAGACCGCATGAAGCACGTCCGCGTGAACAATGCCAATATCGAACCGGTATTCTTCGCCTATCCTGACAACAAGGTGCTCGACGAACTGATCATGCGCTACGCTGCCACGAAACCAGAGTACGACTTCATCGCACCCATCGACGGCTTCCGCCATCAGTTCTGGATCATCGACAATGACAAGGACACCCAGACCATCACCGCTGAGTTTGCCAAGATGCCCAGCCTCTATATCGCTGACGGACACCACCGCTCAGCAGCTGCCGCACTGGTTGGTCAGGAGAAACAGAAGCAGAATCCCAACCACCGTGGCGACGAGGAGTACAACAGCTGACCATCCTTGACTACAACCGCGTGGTGAAAGACCTCAACGGACTCAGCTCGGAGGAGTTCTTAGCCGCCCTGCAGGTGAACTTCACCGTAGAAGACAAGGGTACTGACATCTACAAGCCTCAGCAGTTGCATGAGTTCTCGCTTTACCTTGACCAGCACTGGTATAGCCTGAAGGCCAAGGAGGGTACTTACGACAATACTGACCCCATTGGCGTGCTGGATGTCGATATCTCCAGCCGACTGATTCTGGACGAGATTCTGAACATCGGTGACCTGCGCTCGTCGAAGCGCATCGACTTCGTAGGCGGACTGCGTGGACTGGGTGAGCTGAAGCGCCGTGTAGATTCCGGTGAGATGCGTGTCGCACTGGCCCTCTACCCCGTCACCATGCAGCAAATCATGGACATAGCCGACTCGGGCAAGATCATGCCTCCGAAGGCTACATGGTTCGAGCCGAAGCTGCGCTCAGGACTGGTCATTCATAAGTTGTCGTAATCTCGATATTTCGAAGAATCGGAAAACCATGCTTGACGAATTCAAGACGATAGCAACCACAAGCGAGGGATACTACACCGAGAAACGGAGCAAGTTCCTCGCTTTTGCTCATCACGTACAAACCGTTGACGAGGTGAAGGACATCATAGCCCAGTATCGCAAGAAATACTATGATGCACGCCACGTGTGCTATGCCTATATGCTGGGCGCTGAGCGTCTGGAGTTCCGAGCCAACGACGACGGGGAGCCTTCATCGACAGCCGGCAAACCCATCTTAGGACAAATCAACTCGAACGAACTGACGGATATCCTGATTGTCGTGGTGCGTTACTACGGCGGTGTCAACCTGGGTACCAGCGGTCTGATAGTAGCCTATCGCGAAGCTGCTGCCGACGCTATCAGTCACGCTACCATCGAGACGCGCCAGGTAGAGGAAATCGTGAAATACTCGTTTGCCTATCCGCAGATGAACGATGTGATGCGCATCGTGAAGGACATGAATCCTCGCATCATCTCACAAACCTACGACAACACATGCGAGATCGTGTTGTCCATCAGAAAAAGCGAAGCCGAACAGCTTCGCAACAGATTAAACAGTCTGTTGTAAATACTGTGCACACATCTCGGCACAGCGTTCACCATCTACTCCTGCAGAAACAATTCCTCCGGCGTAGCCGGCTCCCTCGCCGCATGGGAAGAGCCCCTGCAAGCGGACATGCATCAAGGTATCGTTGTTTCGGACTATGCGGACGGGACTGGAGGTGCGCGTTTCAACACCAATCATCACAGCTTCATTAGTGAGGAAACCGTGGCAATGCTTGCCAAAGAACTTAAAACCTTCCTGCAAGCGATGGCTGACGCATTGCGGCAACCAAAAATGTAGGGGTGAGGATATCAAACCAGGGGCATAAGAACTTCTTGGGAGATCATAGCTCAGACGCTTATTGACAAAGTCTGCCATACGCTGTGCAGGTGCCGTCTGACGCATATTACCCTGTTGCCAGCAGTCACGCTCCAGTTGTTCTTGGAAGTGCATGACGCGTAGGGCATCACTACCCTCGATGTCTTCTGGTCGAATTTCCACCACCATACCACTATTGGACCACTGCCCACCACGATTCGAGGGCGACATACCATTGACGACGATCTGTTGTTTGTCAGTAGCAGCAGGGATGACAAAGCCACCTGGACACATGCAAAAACTGTAAACGCCGCGTTCGTCAACCTGTGTAACAAACGAATACTCAGCTGCAGGCAGGTACTTTCCCCTACCCTGTTTATTATGGTATTGTATCTGGTCGATGAGCATCGACGGATGTTCTAAGCGAACACCTACAGCAATTCCCTTCGCTTCTATCTCAATATGGCTCTCAGCCAGATAGCGATAGACATCACGCGCTGAATGACCTGTGGCCAGAATAACAGGACCCATAAAAGAGAGGTGAGTGGTGAGGGGTCTTTGACCTGAAGGTTCAAAGCGACCAGAAGGTCGAGCGGAGAGGTGAGAAACGGCCTCAACACCAATGACCCTCTGTGCTTCATCTATTCTCTCACCACTTACCTCTCCCCTCTTACCACTTAAGATAAAACGCGTCATCTTGGTTTGGAAATGCACCTCACCGCCGCAACGAAGGATGGTATTGCGCATGTTCTCAATGACACGCGGCAACTTGTCGGTTCCGATATGCGGATGAGCATCGGCAAGGATATTCGTAGGGGCTCCATGCTGACAGAACACGTTGAGTATCTTCTCGATATTGCCTCGTTTCTTGCTGCGTGTATAGAGTTTGCCGTCAGAGTAAGCACCAGCACCGCCTTCGCCAAAGCAATAGTTGCTCTCTGGGTCAACTTGCTGGGTTTTGGTAATCTGCGACAAGTCCTTCTTGCGCTCATGCACATCCTTGCCACGTTCCAAAACGACAGGACGCAAGCCGAGCTCTATCAGTCGGAGGGCGGCAAACAATCCACCAGGACCAGCACCCACAACAATCACTTGCGGCTTGCCGCTGACATCAGCATAATCTACAGGAACAAATTCATCGTCCTGAGGCTGTTCGTTGATATAGACACGCACTTTCAGGTTGACAAAGATAGTACGCTGACGGGCGTCAATGCTACGACGCAGGATGCGTACACTCGTCACGGTACGGACATCGAATCCGTACTCATCCGCCAACCACATACGCAGCGACTGCTCATTAGCAGCCACCTGGGGCAGTACTCTAACCAGGTACTCTTGTATCATTATTCTGCCTTGAAGAGTTCGTTGATTTCTTCTATCTCGTCTTCGTCAAACCATTTGGCAAGCTTCTCCTTGGCTTTTGTCTGGATGTCAGGGTCGATGTCTGTCCATACCTTCTTCAACACAAAGAGCAGCACAGCTAAATCGTCCGTCAATCCGGCAATGGGGATGGCATCAGGGATGACGTCGAGCGGACTAATCATATAACCCAGAGCACCAATAATCATTGCCTTGTTGGTCGTGCTCACCTTGTCACTTTGCAAAGTATAATAAAGGATGAAAGCGGCATAAACCAATTTGGCACCTGCTCGTTTGGCAATACTTGAGATTTTTTCAACAAAGTCCGACTGTGAGAACTTGTTGGCATAGCTCATAAAATCGGGTAGTTCCATATTATTGTTTACTATTTACTATTTGACTATTTTATTCTGATAACACGAATGCCTGTATGGGTGGTATGTTTCTGTAAATACTGACGAAGGGTCATAGGTTCTGTCACCACCTTGTGATGCAGTTGCGAAGCGTTCAGCAGATGGAGTCCGTCCTTCTGCCATACGGCAAAGCCCAGATGGGCAATCTCCAACCCTTTCTTGTTGCAGGTAATAGCCAGGATGTCGCCGTCCTTAATGCTCTTGCGCATCAGTTTCGTATTCTTTACCTCCTGTTTGGGGATATAACGGAATGTCTTACCCGTCAGCGCCTTTTCCTGTTGGAGAATCTCCTTCACCAGCGAAGGGTTCGCTTTCAGGGCCTTATAATATTCCGGATGCTGACTCATGAAACCTACCTTGATATGCTGAACAGCAGTAAAGGGAGGATTCGGCTGCTGAATTTCGCTGACCAGTCCCATCTGTTCCTTGTCCAAAATCCAGTCAGTGAAATAGTGCAGACGACTAGGATAACCATTCTGTATGCCCTGCCGATAGCGAAGGGTTCGCAAAGTCTGCAAATAGTCAGTCCACTGGCGTTTCTCCTGCTTGACACACATGGTCAATGCCGTCACCGTTTCTACTAGCGTAGTACAGTCCAGTTCCCGCGTATTAACCACCAATTGCTCGCTATCGTTCACTTCCAATGTGTGTGCTACATAAGGTATGCCGTGGAATTGGCGTGCGAACCATAAAGTGGACGCATTGGCAGGAGCCTCCTCCAGCAGTCGGCAGATGGTCAGACTGTCAGCCTTCGTATAGGTTATCTGTGCCGAAACCGAGAGACTCAGCAGGATGACCATAATACCTATTATATATCTCTTCATTTTCATTTCTTTTTATAGCGCGACCGGAGTCCGAAGTTGTAACCCACATAAAGACACACCTCGCCCAGCACATTATTTGCCACGAAGCGTTCCTTTCGGTAGTTGAAGGTGCGCACAATGGCACTGGCTCCTGCATACCATTTGGTATTATTATATACCAGTCCGAAGCGTCCGATGCCATCGATGTTGAAGTTGTTCATATCGAATCCGCCCTTATCCTCCAACGCCGTCTCACCACGGCTCTTCTTATAGGCCAAAGCCAAAGAAGCACTGGCACAGAACAGGCAATGGCGTGCAAACACCCAATTGTAGGCATAGCCCACGGAAGCGTTGATATTATAATATTTCACGCTGTTGAACATCAGAGCACTGTCCAGCTGTGCCTTCTGTTTCCCGTAGCGTTCGTCCACCAGTTTCTGAAAAGCCTCATGATCAAACTCCAAGCTGTTACTCATATAACCCAGTCCAACCATCCACGAGCCACAGCTAATTTTCTGACAGGTGCTCTGTGCAAAAGCAGCAGGATAGGAAAAACGCTGGTGGTTGAAGATGTAATAGAGACTGACTCCCGTGGTTCCCACATTGAAGCCGTCGAAGGGCACATCTTCCAGCAGACGCTCATTCACTCCCTTTCCCAAGTTGACACCACGCAGCATATAGTCGTTGCGCGTATGGTGATAATAGATATCGGCACCAATCTGTGCACTATATATACTGGCATCAATGCCCTTCCATCCCGCAGATGAGAAATTCAGGCTGATATTCCTTAAATCGAACGTATAACCCAGAAACACCCATCGCCATCCGAAATAAGGACCCACCTTGAAGATATGACGCGGTGAGAAAGACACAGACTGCGCGTCAGTTCCCGTCGTACTGAGGCGGTAATAGTCCCACGCATAGCGTCCCAGCAGCATGACCGACCAGTTATAGTGTTGCGGCTCAACATAATTCTCATCGATATAGCTGAATCCACGAATAGTACGGCGTAGCCAGCTGAGCTTCTTCTCTTCCGGCTCCTTTGGCTGATCCACCGTCAAAGTATCAGCAGCCACTGCGCTGACACGCGTCAACATCATCAACACTATCACCAATAGTATCCGCATTACTCAGAACTTTCCTAAGATACGGTCGAGTACCCAGTTTACTGGCGTAGCAGACACACTGGTACATTCGCAGAGCCCAATGCCCTGCAGATGTTCGCAGACACTCTTGATAATAGGATATTGTACATAAGGAGGGTTGGGCACCGTGATGGTTTCTGTACCCTCGCAAGTATGCAGTTTAATGGGTTGGTAGTCGAATACGGAAAAGCTGACAGAGCCTTGGTCGCCGATAATCTCAATGCGGTCTTCCTGAGCCGACTCATGAGCCACGAAACACCAGGAGCCGCTGCCTGGCAATCCACCTTCAAACTCGAAACTGGCGCATACAGAGTCTTCTGCCTCATACAAGCCTCCACGATTGGCACAAATGCCACGTGCTTCTGTTATCACGCCAAAAATATGCTGCAACAGGTCTAGCTGGTGGGGCGCCAAGTCGTAGAAATATCCACCGCCTGCTATATCGGGAAGCAGTCGCCAGGGTAGCTGTCCGTTCTTTCCAAAATCCTGCTCACGGGGAGGAGTGGCAAAACGTATCTGTACGTTGATGGTCTTGCCGATAATGCCATTGTCCACGATATCCTTCACTTTCTGGAAATAAGGCAGATAGCGACGATAGTAAGCCACAAAACAAGGAACACCCGTTTCCTCGCTGACACGGTTCACACGCGCACAATCTTCATAGGAAGCAGCTAATGGCTTCTCCACATAAACGGGTTTGCCTGCCTTCATCGCCATTATGGCATACGTGGCATGACTACTGGGAGGTGTGGCTACATAGATGGCATTCACGTCTGGGTCGTCTATCAACTCCTGAGCGTCGGTGTACCACTTCGGTATGCCGTGCTTTTCTGCATAACTGCGCGCATTTTTCTCATGACGACTCATCACCGCCACCACACTAGAACCTTCTACTTCAGAGAAAGCCGGACCGCTTTTCAATTCTGTCACTTCACCGCATCCGATGAAGCCCCATTGCAATATTTTCATAATTTATCTTTAAAGATGGTGCAAAGATACGAAAAAATGCCTACCTTTGCAACACTGTAAGCAAAAAATAGTCATAAAAGATGGAAAAAATTCAAGAAGATATACTGATGAAGGCACGCAGTTACCGAGGTATTATCACTTCTGCGCTGCGTTTATACACAGCTTCCTTCCGTAAGATTTTCAAAGCCACATGGCTTTTCACCCTTGTTTATTCACTCATTGTTTCAGTGCTGGGCACTTGGCTCACCACGAAACTTTTGCCCGTTGTCCTACAGATTATCGCATTGCCGCAATACAAATGGCTCATCGTCAAAGAGCATACCACCCTGCTCTGTGCATCCCTGGTGCTTTTCATTTTGGGCATCATGGTACTCCTCTTGATTTTCGGCATCATAGCAGGGAAATTGAAGGAGCACAAGGACACCAACATTATTGCCACTCCACTGCGATGGTTTGCCAAGCCAATATTTTGGCATTCCTTCCGTGCAATGCTGAAGGCAGCAGGAAGACATTGGCTCCTGACATTGGGCATTCTCCTTGTGGGACTGGTGGTTGTCGTGCCCATCTGCCTCTTTGCCTGTCTGCCTGTTATCATTCTCACCGTTGCAGCTATTCAGGCACATATCGGCACACTTATGAGCGACCCCTTTGCCATGCCGTCCTATATTGACTGGCTGGCTGCAGGCACCTGGTTCCTGGCTGCCTTCCTGCAAGTATATATATTGACAAGTCTGCTCTTCATAGGCTACTATGCCTATGGTTCCGCAGAGACACAGAAGAAAGAACGTGAACAACAGAAACCGAACATACAATGAAGAAAATACTATTCATCGACCCCTGCCGACGAGCAGATTGACGCTTTTGAGAAACTGCAGTTCGTACCACGAGCCATCAGCAACCTGGTTTTTCTAAGACAACATACCGACTATCTCTTCGTGATGGTCAGCAACCAAGACGGACTAGGCACCGACGCGTTTCCTGAAGATACCTTCTGGCCTGTTCACAACTTCATCCTCGACACGCTGAAGGGTGAGGGGGTAACATTCGACGACATCCTGATAGATCCCCACTTCCCTGAGGATAATGCCCCAACGCGCAAGCCTAATACGGGATTGGTAGAGAAATACATGAACAACCCCGAATACGATATAGCACACAGCTATGTCATTGGAGACCGTGATACCGACCGGAAGTTTGCCGAGAACATCGGTTGCGGATTTCTGCAAGTGGGCGATTGGGACAAGGTGGCAACTATTGCCTATGGCGGCGAGCGCACGGCAGAGGTGAAGCGAACCACTAAGGAGACTGATATATATATAAAGGTGGACCTGGACGGGAACGGCCATTGCGACATCCAAACGGGTTTAGGATTCTTCGACCACATGCTGGAGCAGATTGGCAAACACGGCATGATGGATCTCACCATTCAAGTGAAGGGCGACCTGCACGTGGACGAGCATCATACTATTGAAGATACAGCGTTGGCGTTGGGCGAGTGTCTATTGAAGGTCTTGGGCGACAAGCGTGGCATAGAGCGATACGGCTATGCATTGCCTATGGACGATTGCCTCTGTTCTGTCTGTCTTGACTTCGGTGGTCGCCCCTGGCTGGTTTGGGATGCCGAGTTCCACCGCGAGAAGATTGGCGAAATGCCCACGGAGATGTTCCTGCATTTCTTCAAGAGTCTGAGCGATGCTGCCAAGATGAACCTGAACATCAAAGCCGAGGGACAGAATGAGCACCATAAGATTGAAGGCATCTTCAAAGCATTGGCCCGTGCGCTGAAAATGGCTGTACGCCGTGATGTATATCACTACGAACTGCCTTCTACAAAGGGAATGTTATAAAATAAGAGGTGAGAGGTGAGATTATAGAGGTGAGAATTTTATGAATACTGACGAGAAGATATTAAGAATGCAGCAGCTCGTCCGCGAGCTGAACGATGCCAGTGAAGCCTACTACAACGGTCTGGGCGAGCGTATGACGGACTACGAGTGGGACGCCCGCTTCGACGAACTGCGCCAACTGGAACAAGAGACAGGCACTACCCTGCCCGACTCACCTACGCAGAAGGTTTCAGAGGACAGCATCACCGGACAGAAGGAGGAACATGAGTTTGCAGCCCTCTCGCTGGCCAAGACCAAGCAGTCTGCAGAACTCGTCAAGTGGGCCGAACAAAAGCCTATCTGGATTTCGTGGAAATTAGACGGTCTGACGCTGGTGGTCACCTACGACAATGGTAAGTTGACAAAGGTCGTCACGCGAGGCAATGGTCATATCGGTACCAACATCACCCACCTGGCCTCAGCCATCAGTGGCATTCTTGCCAGCATTCCTGCTCAGGGACATACCGTCATCCGCGGCGAGGCTGTTATCTCCTACGACGATTTCGACCGTTTCCTTATGGAAAGTGGCGAGGATTATGCGAATCCGCGTAACCTCGCATCGGGTTCGCTCACATTGAAAGATGTGGAGGAAGTACGCCAGCGCCATATCCAGTGGATACCCTTTACCCTTGTATATACTGAAGAGGACATCAACTCCTGGGGCGACCGTATGAGTTGGCTCGACCAACAAGGTTTTACGACTGTTGAACGCCAACAGGTTTGTGCTCCAGACACCAATTCCGTGGAGAGTTGCATCGCCGTTTTCACAGAAAAGGTGACCAGTCGGCAGAATCCCTTCCCCGTTGACGGACTGGTTATCTGCTACGATGATACCGCCTATGCACAGACAGGATCCGTTACAGGTCATCATGCCACCCGTGCAGGATTGGCCTTCAAATGGCAGGACGAAGCTGCAGAGACCACCCTCAAGGAGATTGAGTGGTCGTGTGCTGCCTCTACGATCTCGCCAGTGGCTATTTTTGAACCTGTAGAATTGGAGGGGACCACCGTCAAACGCGCCTCGCTGTGTAATATCAGCGAATGTGAACGTCTGGGCATTGGGGGTGTAGGCACCCGCATCAGCGTCATCAAGGCTAACAAGATTATCCCTAAGGTCATTAAGGTGATGGAGAGCGTCAATACGTTTACCGTTCCTAACCAGTGTCCCGTCTGCCACGCTCCTGCTACAATCAAAGTGAGTGAAGCCAGTGGAACCAAGACGCTCCACTGCACCAATACCGAGTGTCCTGCCAAACAACTGCGAAAGTTTGCCCGCTTTGTCTCCAAGGAGGGAATGAACATCGACGGTATTTCTGAGCAGACGCTTTCCAAGTTCATCAATCTCGGATGGGTCAGTGAGTATGCCGATATCTACGAGTTGCGCAGTCATATCCGCGAACTGACTCAGATGGAGGGATTCGGTGAAAAATCTGCCTCTAACATCATGCGCTCTATTGATAAGAGCCGCAATGTGGAAGCTCACCGACTGCTCTATGCCTTGAACATTCCTCTTTGTGGACTTGATGTCTGCAAGCGCCTGCTGTCGGCCTATCCGTTAGAGGAACTGGTGAACGAAGCAACCAAAACGGGCGGTGACGACCTCTTTGCCATGCCAGCAGAACCACAGGATGTGTTTGCCCACGTCAACGGCATCGGTCCTGAGAAATCAGCATCTTTTGTACGCTGGTTCCGCGATGCTCATAACCTGCAGCGCTATCGTCACCTGATGGAGAAAATCAGTGTTACACAAACTGACCAGACCCCTAAAGGCAACCGTTGCGAAGGACTGACATTTGTTATTACGGGCGATGTCCACCATTACAAGAACCGCAACGAGCTGAAAGCCTATATCGAGTCACAGGGAGGAAAGGTTGCCTCGGCTGTCAGTGGTTCCACTTCTTACCTCATCAACAATGATGTTGCATCCACCTCTGGAAAGAACAAGAAGGCCAAGGAGCTGAACATCCCCATTATCTCAGAAGACGACTTTATGGCGGCCTGTGAAAAGTGAAAAGTGCGCTCGACCTATGGTCGCTTTCTTGCTAAGGCAAGCGTCACCCTTCGGGATGCCGAGCGGACCTTGGTCAAAGAAAAGTGAATAATAATAATGATATGACACAGAAAATGAAAACCGCTACGCTCTGCGTACAGGCAGGCTGGAAGCCTAAGAATGGCGACCCTCGCGTACTGCCAATCATCCAAAGTACAACTTTCAAGTATGACAACACAGAGGAGATGGCCGACCTCTTCGATTTAAAGAAGGAAGGCTATTTCTACACGCGTCTGCAGAATCCTACCAATGACGCTGTAGCCTCCAAGATTGCAGCCCTCGAAGGCGGTGTCGGTGCCGTACTGACCTCCTCAGGTCAGGCAGCCAACTTCTATGCTATTTTCAACATCTGCGAGGCAGGTGACCACATCGTTACTTCCAACGAGATCTATGGCGGTACCTATAACTTGTTTGGCGTCACACTCAAGAAGCTGGGTATCGAGTGTACCTTCGTATCTCAGGAAGCCTCGGAAGAGGAAATCTCTGCTGCCTTCCGCCCCAACACGAAGGCCCTGTTTGGCGAGACCATCTCCAATCCTGGCTGTCAGATTCTTGACATCGAGAAGTTTGCCCGCATTGCCCACAAGCATGGCGTGCCCCTGATTGTGGACAACACCTTCCCCACTCCTATTAACTGCCGCCCCTTTGAATGGGGAGCAGACATCGTGACCCATTCTACGACAAAGTATATGGACGGACACGCTACTCAGGTAGGCGGATGCGTGGTAGATAGCGGCAATTTCGACTGGGAAGCCCATAGCGACAAGTTCCCCGGACTTACCACTCCCGACGAGTCGTACCACGGACTCACCTATACCAAGAAGTTCGGCAAGATGGCCTACACCACCAAACTCGTAGCCCAGCTGATGCGTGACCTCGGCAGCATTCCTGCTCCCCAGAACTCGTTCCTGTTGAACCTCGGACTGGAAACTCTCCACCTGCGCGTGCCCCGTCATTGTGAGAACGCCCAGCGTGTGGCAGAATTCCTGGAGAAGGATGAGCGTGTAGCCTGGGTTCACTACAGCGGACTGCCCAACGACAAGAACCACGCTCTGGCTCAGAAATACCTGCCAAACGGTTCCTGCGGCGTTATTGCTTTCGGACTGAAAGGAACGCGTGAGACTGCTGTTCAGTTCATGGACTCCTTGCAGATGATAGCCATCGTCACCCATGTGGCTGATGCCCGCACCTGCGTGCTCCATCCCGCCTCGCACACCCATCGCCAGCTCTCCGACGAACAGTTGCGTGAGGCTGGTGTAGCTCCCGACCTCATCCGCCTCAGCGTAGGTATTGAAGACTGCGACGACATCTTGGCGGACATCCGACAAGCGCTGGATAAGATTTAACATGAACATGTTCTTGATGATTTTCCGTGCTCCGCGTCCCAGTCGTACGGACGACATGAAGGCAGTAGCAAAGCCCCGTTGGATCAGGAAAGGATACGACGGGCTGACACTCTTCGGAACCATCATCACTCATACCACTCAGGAGGCCGAGGTGTTTAACGCGCACTTCGGCTCCCTGAAAAACCACGAGATGATACATCTTTATCAAGCTCGTTCCACCCACGACTCATGGCTGCTGTTCTATCTGCGCTACGGCTACTATTGGTTCATGGCCTTGCGCTATCACAAGCGCCTTAAGAATGCAGGCTACCTGCTCAACCCTTTCGAGATGGAGGCGTATGAGCACATGGACAATCTCCACTATCTTGATGACAAGCCTGCAGGGGCATACGGATGGAAAAAATATGCACGAATGCCCATATCAGAGCGATTTTCACGCTATACAAAACGCCTGAAACAAAAACAAAACAACATGTAACAAAAACAAATGCCATAATATTTGGTTCATTCGCAATAAAAGACTATCTTTGCAACTTGAAAATAATTCATTACTAAACATAATATCCTATTAAAAAAATGAACAACGTACCTAACATTAAGATTGGAATCGTCGCCGTAAGTCGCGACTGTTTCCCCGAGTCATTGGCTGTTAACCGTCGTAAGGCTGTTATCGCTGCGTATGAAAAGAAGTTTGGCAAGGAGGGCATCTACGAGTGTCCTATTACCATTGTTGAAAGTGAGATCCACGCCCAGCAGGCCCTTGAGGACGTGAAGAAGGCTGGCTGTAACGCCCTCTGCGTCTATCTTGGCAACTTCGGTCCTGAGATTTCCGAGACCATGATTGCCGACTGGTTCCAGGGTCCCACCATGTTCTGCGCTGCTGCTGAGGAGACTCAGAACGACCTGATTGACGGTCGTGGCGATGCTTACTGCGGAATGCTGAACGCCAGCCAGGCACTCTCTCTGCGCAAGACTCGCGCCTACATTCCTGAGGAGCCTGTAGGCACTGCCGAACAGTGCGCTGAAATGATTCACGAGTTCCATCCCATCGCTCGCGCTATCGTAGGTCTGCAGAACCTGAAGATTATCAGCTTCGGTCCCCGTCCTAACAACTTCCTGGCTTGTAACGCACCTATCCGTGCCCTGTATGACCTCGATGTTGAGATTGAGGAGAACTCAGAGCTCGACCTGCTGGAGGCTTTCCAGAAGCATCAGGGCGATCCTCGCATCGACGATGTTGTAAAGGAGATGGCTGCTGAGCTGGGTCATGGCAACAAGATTCCTCAGGTGCTGCCTAAGCTCGCTCAGTATGAGCTGACACTGACCGACTGGATTGAGGCTCACAAGGGTTCTCGCCAGTTCGTGGCTATGGCTAACAAGTGCTGGCCCGCCTTCCAGACCATGTTCGGCTTCGTACCCTGCTATGTCAACAGCCGTCTGACCGCTCGTGGTATTCCCGTAGCTTGCGAGGTTGATATCTATGGTGCTCTGTCAGAGTACATCGGAACCTGCATCAGCCAGGATGCCGTAACACTGCTCGACATCAACAACACCGTACCTAACGACATGTACGAGGAGAGCATCAAGGGCAAGAAATTCGCTTGCGACACCTACACCGACAAGGAGATCTTCATGGGCTTCCACTGTGGTAACACGGCTTCTACCAAGGTTTGCAACTGTCAGATGTGCTTCCAGCGCATTATGGCTCGCGCCCTGCCTGTTGAGGTTACCAACGGTACACTGGAAGGTGACATCCTGCCTGGTCTGGCTACTGTTTATCGTCTGCAGTCAACTGCTGACACCAAGCTCCGCGCTTACATCGCACAGGGCGAGGTTATTCCTGTAGCAACCCGCTCATTCGGTTCTATCGGTATCTTCGGTATCAAGAACATGAGCCGCTTCTATCGTCACGTTCTCATCGAGAAGCACTACCCACACCACTGCGCCGTTATGTTCGGTCATCAGGGTAAGTACTTGTGGGAGGTTCTCAAGTACATGGGCATCCCCGTTGACGAGATTGACTACAACTTCCCGAAGGGTGACTTCTACCCCACCGAGAATCCGTTTGCATAATCAGCAATGTTCCTGAGATAATAATAGGAGCAGTCTCACTATCGAGGCTGCTCCTATTTTTTATATGTCGCCAACTCAGTAAAGAAGCATCATCAACAGATAGCCCACGCCGATGCTAACAAAGGTGGTGATGAAACCTGCCAACTGGAAAGAGTGGTTCACCACATATTTGCCAATGCGCGTCGTACCCGTACGGTCGAAACCGATAGCAGCCACCTCTGTAGGATAGTTTGGCAAGAAGAAGTAGCCGTTCACGGCAGGAAACAGCACTAGCAGCACCATCGGGGGCACACCCAGCGCCAGTCCAACGGGGAAGAGTGTCTTGACAGTGGCGGCCTGCGAGAAGAGCATGATGCTGAACAGGAACAACGGAATGGCAAACAACATCGGATAGCTGGTAAAGAAGCTATCCACATCGCTCAATATCGCCTCGTGGTGACCCTCGAAGAAGGTGCTCCCCATCCAGGCCACACCAAAGATGGAGACCATCGCGTTCATGCCCGATGCAAACACATTGCCACTGGCAGCCTTGCGCACGTCGGCTTTTCCCACCAACAATATCAGGGCAGCAATGCTCATCATCACCATCTCGATGGTGGTATTCATTGCCAGCCGAATACCGTTAAATGAAGGGCGCAATTCTGGGAATACGCCAAACAGCACCACCAACAGCACACCCAGCATGAATGCCAGCACGGCCCATTTTGCTTGTGGGTTGTTGGCCATGGTCTCGTCGCGAGTCTCATCTTCCGCATTCAGCAGTCCCTCACGGATTCGTCGCTGATATTCCGCATCTTTCTCCAGCGGCTTGCCCACATAGTTCTGCACCAACGACGCCACCAGAATGGCGATGAGGGAGGCCGGAATGGTAATCGCCATGATCTCCGTCATACCAATACCCTTGTCGCCCAACAACATTTCCGACACGATAGCAGCTGTAGCAGCCGATACGGGCGAACCCGTACACCCCAACGACGCCGCTATCGTCGCCACACTCAGGGGACGTTCTGGGCGCACCTTGTCTTTGCGCGCAATCTCCGAAATGATAGGCAGCATCGCATAGCAGGTGTGCGCCGTTCCCGTGCATAGACTGAAAAGCCAGGTGACCAGTGGAGCGTAGAAAGTGATGCGACTGGGGTGCTTCTTCAGAAAACGTGCCGCCACATTCACCATATAGTCCAGTCCGCCAGCAGCCTGCAGGGCAGCTGAAGCCGTGATAACACTCACAATAATGAGCATCACGTCGATGGGAATCGCTCCTGGCTCCTCTCCGAAGACAAACACCAAGATGAATACGCCCACCATTCCGTAAATGCCCAGTCCGATGCCACCCTTCTTGGCACCGATGAATATCATTGCCAATACGATGGCCAGTTGCAGGAGAATGATAAATGTTGTCATAGGATTATTAGTTATGATGTTGCAAATATAAGCAAAAATGGCGAAACATCAAACATTTCGCCCTTTTTTTTACTTTGAACGTTCTATTTATTCGCTAGCCGTCAGGTCATCTATCTGTTCGATGATGTTCTGATATTGGCGCTGGGTCTTAAAGTGAATTGATCATGATGCAAAGGTACACATTTTACCCCAAAAACTTAGAAATAATGTGTGGTGTTTCACTAAAAAACAGCAAAAAGTAACAAAGTAACAAATAACAAAATAACATTTTGGCTATGTCAAAGTAGAATTGGAATTGTATGTTAATAGGTAGATTCCACTTTGTTGCTTCCTCGTTGATAACAGGCTTTTATGTGGTTTCTTGCTCCTCGTCATCCCATATCACTTTAATACCTAACTTGGGAAGATACTCACCAAGGGCCAGCAGGTCTTTCTCCTTCTGGTCATTGCTCAATTGCGTCATCACATAGAAACCATCAACGAGAGTTTGAGGCGACTTACCATCAGAATCTCTAACAGTCTCTGTGCGCTCTACGATGCAGATATCTTGTCCTGCCACACGATGCCAAGCACTATGCTTACTTCTGTTATTACAGATATTTTCCAGGCCTATCTTCTTTAGGGCAAGTATCCAAGTATTAACTGCTTTCTTTTCATGGAAGACAGTTCCATCGCGGAAAGAGACAGAGAAACCTATCGACTTGGATCTGGAGATTCGTGGTTCGTCCTCAACGATTTCTTCATTGTCTGTAGTTTCTGTTTCAGCAGCATTATCTCCACCTGTTTCTTCAGCAGTCGCATTACCCTGTGTTCTTGATGTCATAACCGTAGAAACTCCCACCGTTGACATCTGAATGCAGTTTCTGGTGAACGATACGCTCAGACAGCCATTAGGGTCATAGTTGCCACTAAACATAAGCGGACTCTTCACCTTTGAGAGAACTATTCTTAGTTGCTCTATTAGTTCTGGCAACATCTCTTCTTTCAGCAGTTGGTCTTCCAACATTTCCCATTGTGGGTCAATAGGCTTTCCTTCTTCTTGAAGTGAAGCCTTATGGATGTAGAAATCGGTTAGTTTACTCATCTTCGTCAGGTTCGTTATCGTTATTATTGTGGTAATCTATATAACCTATAGCATCACGCTCTTCTTGGGTTAAACCATAGAGGTCAAATATGCGTTGGTCAATGGCTTTTGCTTTCTCATCAGAATATTCTTTTTGAATATCGAGTACAAGAGTACGGAATTCCTCATCTGTTGCATCGTCTACTTCGAGAACGGGAATCTTGTCAAAGAAGATTTTTCTAAGTTCTCTTGACCCGCCAAATAACGGAGGGAAGTTGTCTATAAAGCAGAATTTGAATAATGATGAATTAAGGAACGCCACCAAATAAGAAATATGTTCGCCTGACATTATAAAGCTCTTGTCATTTGAATAGAACCCCTTTTCATCATAATAGAATGGCATGAACTTTGTCATGTTAGGATACATTATCTTTGGCAGGGAAAATTGTTCCCAATATGCTATACTGTCTTGTGTTTCAAACCATTTATTGGCAGTACGTTTACGGGCTTTCTCTTGCTTTTTCCCTATGGAAATTCTTTTGCCATCTATCTCAACAAATTGTCCGTTTTGTGACAATTTCTTCAAACAGAACTCTGAAAGATAATCTTCTACTATCCAGTTTAGGTTAGCCCTCAACAAGTCGTCTTTAGCAAATGATAGCAAAAAGTTCTTAACTGCTGGATAGTGCTCAATATCATAATGACGAGAAGGAAGCAAGGCAATAAGCCATTTACAACAGTGGCATCCATACTTATTGATGTCCTTTCCTCGAAGAATTGGTCTTATAAGATTATTTGTCCTTTCCTTTTCTTCATCATCTTGACAATTGTCTAAAATAATATTTCGGACATCATCTGAAATGATAAATGCTTTGTTGTTGCCTGTCTTTATACCATAGTTTATCTCTATATTCCAGTCTTCAAGAGTCGTTCCCTGCTCTTCAACTTTTCTCTTGATATTGCGAACCAAATCAGACATAATTACCCAACTCTCAGCATTTTCGAATTGGCTAATAATGTGATGGTCGTCTACATATTCCACCAATGTGCTCGGGTCTTTAAAGTCTTCTTTAATTTGTGTTGAAACTATATTGTTACAGTTGTCGGCTTTATGGAGAAGTAAGATGTTTGTCATCACTGTTGCGCTCTCAAACACATGGGTTTCTCCAAAGTCAATCAATAACTTAGGATTTGTTGTTGATGTCAGATAGTTTCTCAATTCCGCTCCATAGCCTGCTCGCATCCATTTGTTTGATGTGATAAAACAAAGAGTTCCATCATCCTTTAACAGTTGATTACCTCTTTCATAGAACAGACAGTAAATGTCACCACCACGATTAAATGTTTCATATCTGCATGGTTCATATAAATTTGCCAACTTCCCTTTGTCGGCTTGCAGTTGAATATACGGAGGGTTACCAATCACAATATCGAATCCATCCGTTACACCAAACATCCACTCTATATCAAGGAATGGTGAAACGCTATTCTGGTCGTAGGGATTCCAATCAGTAACCTGTAACACAGCTGCTTCAAAGCCCTGAGGAGTGCATTTGTTTTGTTCGTGTTCAATGTCACGACGGCAAGCAGAAATGACGCTGTTGATACGGTCACGTTCTCGCTTGTTTTTATCCACACGAACGATCTGAGGTTCTGAGAACAAGTCCTTCTGAACAGCTTCTTCTACCCAATCTTCTCCTTGATACATCTCCAATAGCTTCTTGTTGTCAGCAATCTGTTGTTGCAATGAGGCTATCTTTGCTTCGTTGGGTTCACCCACCAAGCGATTGATGTGCTCGTGAATCTGCTTGCGCTTAGCCTCATCCTCTTTCAGTAAGCGTATTTTTTCACTACGTTTGCGTGTATAGAAATGGCGACGACGGATGGCAATCAGCTCATTCTTCAATAGTGCAAGCACCTCATCATTCGTCCAGTCCTCATTATACTGATGAATATCAGCATTGATAAGAGAGTTGGCTGCCACGAACTTTGACTCCAGATTAGGCAAGGTCTTGATGCCGAAGTTTATTTCGGGCTTGTCACGCTGAATATCGTTCTGTTCACAGATAAGCGTGATAAAGAAACGCAATCTGGAAATCAGCATAGCAATCGGCTGAATATCGACACCATAAATACAAGACTCTATGATGTATAGTTTGCGAGTATAGTCAGGCGAGTTCAAACCATTATTGAAGGTTTCCTCTATCTCCAAAAGTTTCTTCTTGCGCTCGTCTTCATCCACAATGCCAAATGCCCTGCGGCTCTCATCTACAGCCATATTCAGCAAGATGTCTCTCCATTGAGTATTATCAGGGTCAACTTGTTGCAGAATATGAACCATCTGCTGAAGCATACCCATCGGGAAAGCACCTGAGCCACAAGCTGGGTCGAGTATCTTGCAGGTGAAAAGAGAATGAAGTATCTGAGCTTTCTGCTCGGAAGTGAGCGAGATTTCTTCTGTTGTATAGTCAAGCAACTGGCGGTATTGAGGTTCCAATTCCTCACCTACTGTTTGTTTCAGATGGGCAACAAGGCTCTCGTTTACCATATACTGCACAATCTCACGAGGAGTATAGAACGAACCACTCTCGTTGCGAGCTGTTTCCTTCGTTTCAGGGTTGTATGCTCCTAAGAGATTTTCAAACACCTTTCCTAACAGCTCCGGGTCGAGCGCTACCTGTACATCCTGAGGGGTATTCTCTTCAATGGTAAATACATATTTATTGAAGATAGAGATAATGCCTTTAGTCGGATGGAAGAAAAGGATGTTTGGCACAAAGGCACGATACATTGGCGTGCCATCCTTGAAACAACGATCGTTTCGAGAGAAGCCATCCTTATAGAAGCGTTGCTTTACTCCGTTAAGCGTCTTCGTTTTGTCTAGACAGTCAAACAGACCACAATTTAGGAAAGGAACAGAAGAGAAGATTTCAATGACCTCCTGTTCTGTAATAGAAAACAACTCTGCATACCTATATAGATTAACAGAATCCTTCGAACTTGACTTTGCAAATCTTCTACTTTGTCCCTCTTCTATGATAGGACAATTCAACGTTCCAAAGAACAGATTCTGAAGAATGGCTTGGTAATAGTTCCCTTCTGTGGTACTCTGTGATTTAAAATCTTTTAGTATGGTAGCTATGTATTCTTCATCAAAGATTTTTGAGGGAACTAGGTCCTTCTGTTTGATGAACCAAACAAACATCAGTCGGGTTATCAATCGAATGATGCATGTGTCAATATCTTCTCTGTCATCAATCTGAGTGTCGACATTGGCAGGGAAGGTGCATTTCGTTTCTGGGTCTACAGCCCATTGATACCATTCAAAGAGGTCGTTATAGAATTGTTTGGTAAGGACGTCGGAGTTAAAGACCTTCTGCCATTTCTCGTATAACTTATCGAAGGTTGCACAGTCATTACATTCCATTCCTTTCAGAATGTCCATGTGTCCACGATGAGGATTGTGGCAATCTATATTGCGGAGCAGGCTGACCTTACCAAGTTTTTCGCCCTGCCCTTGTTTCCACTCTTGCTTAAACTCCGTGCGCTCGCAGGTTCCTATGCTCAGATACTTTCCTTGACGGAAAATGACTGTTACGGGGAAGTTATAAACCAGTCGATTGAAGGCACGAGTAAGTACAGACAAGTCATTTCGAGTAACGTTACTGTCTGGGCGCAAATCAACTGCAAATAGCATCATGCTCTGATAATGTGCATTAGCGCGCAGTTTTACCAAGTCGTCCGCAAGTTTGGCATCTTGATCTGTTACGCCTTTGATTGCATCATCGCACACCTCTCCTATATAATAGCATTCTGAAGTTAGCCTTAACGTATTCTCAATATATTGTGGAACCTGACTCTCGTAATAGTCTTGGAACCGCATGGGGGTAGGTTCTTCCTGTGTATGACGGATATTCAGCTTATCGAGCAGCAGATTGCATGACTCATATAGATTTCCGTTGATGAACTGTCTTAGTGTCTGTTCCATAGTCTTTCCTTATTTGCTGATGTATTCCCAAACAATCAAATCAAAGTTTTCCATTTGGAATTTCTTGTCGAGGCTGATTTCCTCTGCAGATTTCTTTTGCTCACTACCTTTTGAATGGAAACGGTTCTTCCGTTCTACAATAGCCTGCTGGGGAGCTTTCATCTTCATCCATGTCTGGAGGATTTCTGTCAGTTTGCTTAATCGCTCGCTGTCATTCGTCTCTATCCAATCTGGAACGAAACGCTCTTGGGCCTTATTCTGACGTAGGAATTCCAGAATCTCAGCACGATTCAGCTCTTGATAGGTGGCTGGCAGATTGGTGTCAACAGGCTGACACATCAGGTAAATTTCTGTATATGCCTTTTTACTGCCTTCTTCTCTATGCGGATAACCAACTACAGCAACAAGGCTCTCCGGAATACGCTCGAAGAGGTTGTCTTGAACACGGAAACCTGAATAGATGCCATTGGGCATCTTGCGGAATAGTTCCTTGTTTTGCTCAAAGTAGTCTATCAAGTCTTGACGATATACCTCAAACGAGAAGTCTTTCAGCGACAAGGTTTTCTGTTCCTCAATATCGCTGATACTGTTTTTCTCCAACTCGGTCAGTAGCTTATTCGCATTCTTATCAAACAAGGTGTTGTCTTCTATCATTTTCTTATAACCCTCATTGAGATCTTGCGTCTCAGAACCAGCAAGATTCATGATAGTCATACGATTCATAATACGCTCTTCCAAGTGTAAATAATCCTCGAACGACTCTGCCGGCCAGAAGTTGACACAACGCACTACCTTGTTTGGAGAACCAATACGATCAATACGACCAAAGCGCTGAATCAGACGTACTGGGTTCCAGTGGATGTCGTAATTGATTTGCATATCAGCATCCTGAAGGTTCTGACCTTCTGACAGACAATCGGTTGCAATGAGAATGTCCAACTCATCATCCAACTGAGCGGTTACCTCAGGACGATAGGCTCTGACTAACTCCTGCCACTTGGTATAGTCAACACTCCATTGTTGTTTGTCATCGTTATAGTATTTGCTCCTGTCAAGTTTTGCATCTTCATAAAGGTCTGACCAGTCAAGTTCCTTGAATAGTTTGCTATAGGGAGCAAACGACTGTAGGATAGGCGTGAATTTATTATTCGTACTATGATGACCAGTACTATAAATCTCTTGTCCTGAGGCAGAAGCCATCTTGGTAAAGCCTCGCTTCAAGAGTTCATCAAAAATAAACTTAGCAGTATCGGCATAAGCAGTAAAGATAACCACCTTTTTATTGTCTGCCTTTTGCTTCTCTTTCAGAATCTTTTCCAGCTCATCCAGTTTCAAGTCTTGCTCGAAACCCTTCTTGTAATCTTCTTCGTATGCTTTTAAACTCTCATATATATCATGGAGCTTATTGATGTCCATTCGAAGACCACGCTCAAAGCCGCCAAGGTTTTTCATATCTGAGAGACGGATAGCACCCTTACGCAATGCGAACAGTTCTTCCATTTCGTCATCATCGGCTCCAGCCTCCTCACCTGTTGGCAAAGTGCCACTGGCCTTTTTCTCTTTGAAATCAACAACCATTTGAAGAGTACGCTCGTGAACATCTAATACTTTCTCGACTGTCTTTAAACATGAGAACCAAGAGCTTTCCAGTCGTTTCATGAACAGAATGCCCATCATCTTGACAAGGAACATTTCTCTGTTTACATTGTCCTCCCAATCTTGAGCAGCTTCTTTCTTGGCTTCCTTTCTACTCTCATGCAAGAAGAGGCTGGGCTGATAGGCAGTGAGGTTTAAATCTTCAAAGGCTTTGTATATTTCTTCTGTGCTACGTAATTTCCCGAAATGGTCAACACCTTGATAAACGTTGATGGGTGTTGCTTTCTTTGGGAAGCCCAAATCTTCGCCAAGTGTCTTCTCTATTAACTTGCGAGTACGAGCCACTATCAGTTTGTCTGTCAAATTAAAGAACTTCGGAGGCAACATGGAGATGAAAGAGCCAATCGTCCTGTCTGGCTGATCACACCATTGCTTGTACTTTCGCTGACAGTCTGCGAATAGGTTCCTCAGCGATTCAACTCCGAATTCCTCGTTGTTGAAGGCATCATCTTTTCCTCTGCCTATGAGATTGAACTGTCCCTTCACATCGTTCAGACCTGTATTGATAGGTGTTGCTGAGAGCATTAACACTTTCACGTCGCGCCCCTCGGCATTGGGCTGGTTCTGAATGAGTGTTTCCATCAGGTCTTGATAACGATTGGATTTCTCGTTACGCAAGTTATGACTTTCGTCTATAACAAACAGGACTTTCTTGTTGTTCTGAATATAAGTACGCGTAGCATCTTGGTAAGAAGTCTGTAAACGGTCGTTCTGCAAATCCGTGTGGAAACGAACCACATAGTCGAATTCATCCTTTTCAAAGCGAGAACTATGACGCTTTAGATATTGCGTCCAGTTCTCTTCCAGTTTCTTGGGACACAGCAATACAGTCAGATAACCCTGTGTCTGGAAGTACTTGATAACAGCCAAAGCTGAGAAAGTCTTACCAAGACCAACAGCATCCGCCAAGATGGCGCCATTGTATTTGCGGAGCATCTTAATCAATGAGATAACACCTTTCTGCTGATAGTTGAAGAGTGTTTTCCAAATGACGCTCGTTTGCAATAGCGACATGTCTTTCTGGTGCTCTATACCCCCATCAGCATCAATGTCAGCATTGAACAACTCGAATAGAATCTTATAATAGATTTCCATTGGGGTATATTTGCGGAAATATTCATCTATCATCTTGATGAAATAGTCCTTTACGCTGATTTTAGGTCCTTTGGGATTATCAGGGTCTGCTATATTTTCTGCAGCCTCTTTCCATATATCTTCAAACCATGAGCAAACTACATCATAGGTGGCATCATCTGCAGTATTTGAGGTTGTTCCCATTGTTAACTCAATATTGGGAGAAGGTCTGAGGCCTAATCCAGAATCCGTCAAATTACTACTGCCAGTAAGATAGTATTTATCCTTGCGAATATCATTGTTCTTGAACATATAAGCTTTTGCATGACAGAATGCGTTGACAATAGCACGTATCTGTACATTGTTCCGTTGTAAAAAAGCCTTGGCTTCTTCTGCGTCCTTATTGATTCTAAGTGTGCTTGTTATACCTTCGTCGCCTCGCAATAAATCAATGATATGGTTCTGGTCTTCGTCCTTCTTTACTAACTCAGAAGAAACAATACGGAAAGAGTCTTCTTCTGGTAAGTCTTTATATAGTTTGGCAAGAGCACGAATGGTGAAGTAACCCGTTACAATATCGAGGTTACCAGTATTGCCAGATTCTTTACCAGAAAACTCATTGATAAAGTCCCATACAGTTGTAATGTTTCGACCATCGTTAGGATAGTGATCTTTTTTGTTGTCTATAAGCATAGTAGAATATAGTTTTAGTTAAGCACCAAAACTATATCTTCAGGCTTATTTACAGGTATATTCACAAAGAGACCTCAGGACACAAAAGAAGCGCGAAACATGGCTCTTCTCCTGTGTCATGAGGTCGTAGGAATGTACCTGTACTACTAAGATATAAGTCATGCCCGCGCTATAGCACGGGCATCGGCTGACTTACTCAAGAGTAGTACTTCAATGAAATTTCCTACGTTTCATGACACTCTGAATAAATAGCTGATGCTATTTTTTACCCACAAAAATCATACCGCCACTCTGCACTCAGAGACTACGGGCTGTTTACAGCCATCGGCAGTACTTGAATGCAAAGATACAAAGTTTTTCGAATTATAGCAAGATTTTGGTCAAAAAAACAGCAAAAAGTAACAAAGTAACAAATAACAAAATAACATTTCATATTTTATTAAGTGCACATCGGAACCGACCCTTCTGTGTTCCCAATGGTAGAAGAGGCATTCTTGATCCACAAGATAACATGAATGCTCATAGGGCTAATAATTTCGGGTTAGACTTTGACCAAACAGAGTCTTTGTGGAATATGGGATATAAAAATGGAGGTAACTTGAGATTATGATACACATTGACGAAAATAATTTAGATCCGGTTAAATATTGGGAAATACCGATAAAAAATACATTATTTTGATAGTCATTATTATTTTCTTATTGTGTTTAATATTTTATGGTATTATCATCTTCCTATGAGAGACCCTTGGCAGAGCTGAAATTTCAGCCCTGTAACTTTCTCCCACGCAGATTGCGATTTTGTTACTTTGTTATTTGTTATTTGTTATTTTAAGCCATATATTTTTGTCTGCAAGGAAAGAAGGGGCAAAAGAAGATGGTGTAAAGAATTAATTGTTAATTTATT